>DATGOR010000237.1:0-9633 GCA_035305805.1 Vicingaceae bacterium
ATAAGATGGAATCCTAAAATGAGTGCAGAAGATAAAACCACCAAAAAACAAGCCCTACAAAAATGGTTGAGAGTACGACTTAATGACGAAAAATTAAAAGTTGTAGGGTATTAATGAATAGCTAATCTCAAAGAGTTTGTATCTTTGAACCTTAAAAATAATAAAACACAAGAACCATGAACGAAGATTTAGATTTTATTTTAGATACGGCAAAAGAAGCCATGCAAAATGCCATCAATCATTTAGATAATCAATTAATGAAAATTAGAGCGGGAAAAGCATCTGCTCTTATGTTATCTAGCGTTTATGTTGATTATTATGGTGCGTCAACTCCATTAAATCAGGTAGCTAATGTTACTGCTCCGGATGGAAGAACACTAACTGTTCAGCCTTGGGAAAAAAACATGTTGGAAGAAATTCAAAAAGCCATTATTAACGCTAATTTGGGTTTAAATCCTCAAAATAATGGAGATATGATTATTATTAATGTTCCAACACCAACAGAAGAAAGAAGAAGAGATTTATCTAAGCAAGCAAGAGCAGAAGGTGAACATGCAAAAATTGGAATTAGAAATGCTCGTAAAGATGCCAACGATGAAATTAAAAAATTAAAAAATGACGGATTAAGTGAAGACTTAAGTAAATCGTACGAAGACGATGTACAAGAGCTTACTGATAAATTCATTGCAAAAGTAGATGCTTTGGTGGGAGCTAAAGAAAAAGACATCATGACGGTTTAATATACACATTTAATTAAAATAAAATATATAAAAGATATTCAACATTATGTACGGAAAACTTCAACATCAATTACAAACGGAGCTAAAAAATATTGAAGAGGCAGGATTATTCAAAAGAGAAAGAATTATTACTACCCCTATGGAAGCTGAGGTAAAAGTTACTACCGGAGAGGAAGTAATAATTATGTGTGCCAACAACTACTTAGGACTTTCATCACATCCAAGAGTGATTGAGGGAGCTAAAAAAGCATTAGATAGTCATGGGTATGGCATGTCATCGGTAAGATTTATTTGTGGAACGCAAGATATTCACAAAGAATTAGAACAAAAAATTGCCGATTTTCTAGGAATGGAAGACACCATTTTATATGCTGCTGCTTTTGATGCTAATGGAGGCGTTTTTGAGCCTTTGTTTGATGCCGAAGATGCTATTATTTCTGACGAATTAAACCATGCGTCTATCATTGATGGAGTTAGGTTGTGTAAGGCTCAACGTTATCGTTACAAAAATAGCGATATGGCTGATTTGGAAGATCAGTTAAAGAAAGCTCAAGCTCAAAGAAATAGGATAATTGTTACTGATGGCGTTTTTTCTATGGATGGTTATGTAGCTAAATTAGACCAAATCTGTGATTTAGCAGAAAAATATGATGCGTTGGTAATGGTAGATGATTCTCATGCAACCGGATTTATTGGTAAAACAGGCAGAGGAACGCACGAACATTGCCGTGTAATGGGAAGAGTAGATATTATTACCTCTACTTTAGGAAAAGCATTAGGTGGAGCTATGGGTGGTTTTACCTCCGGAAAGAAAGAAATTATTGACATGTTGCGTCAGCGTTCCAGACCATATTTGTTTTCCAATTCACTTTCTCCTGCAATAGTTGGCGCTGCTATTGAAGTTTTTAATATGTTGGAATCTACTACTGAGCTTAGAGATAAATTAGAATGGAATACTAATTATTTTAAAGAAGGAATCAGAAAAATAGGATTAGAAATTAAAGATGGAGATTCTGCTATTGTTCCGGTAATGCTATATGATGCAGCCCTTTCTCAGCAATTTGCCGATAAATTATTAAAAGAAGGAATTTATGCCATAGGTTTCTTTTACCCTGTGGTGCCAAAAGAACAAGCACGTATTAGAGTTCAGCTATCGGCAGCTCATACCAAAGAACATTTAGACAAAGCCATTGCCGCTTTTGAAAAAGTAGGGAAAGAATTAGGAGTGATTGAATAAACAACTTTAAGAAGAAATAAAGGATATCAATTTTTCAAATTGTTTCTGTTTTTCAAAATTTAATTGGGCGAAGGTATAGGCTTTTTCGCCCATTTTTTTTCTTAAATCTTTATCGTTTGCTAACAAAAGTAATTTTTCGGCAAAAACATTCAATTGAAATGGGGGAATTAAATAGCCGGTTTCGTTGGGTTGAATTAGCTCCGGATTGCTACTAATGTTGAATGCCAAGCAAGGTTTTTTATGCGTCATAGCTTCTGCTAAAACAAAACCAAAGCCTTCCCAAATTGCGGTAGAAACAAAAACATCAATACCTTCCATAAAATTGTCCATATCTTTTACAAACCCAAGTAATGTAATATGCTGAGATAGGTTTTCTTCTTCAATTAACTGTTTTAAAGCATCAAATTTTGGTCCTTCGCCTGCAATTTGAATTTCAAAATCTAATTGTTTAGCAATAAGAATTTTGGCAATTTCTATTAAGTAATGTTGGGCTTTTTGAGCCACAATTCTTCCTGCATTTCCGATAACAAAACGAGCGTTATCAGTGGTAAGTCCTTTTGATTTGGGAAAGTCAATAGCATTATAAATTACCTGGTGATTTTTTTGTTCAATGATGGAAGAAAAGTTTTTAAGCATTAAGGCACGGGTAGCATTGGAATTAAAAATAAAATGGGTAATTACTTTTTTAAAAAGCCATTGGGTAAATGTTTTCTTTTTAACCTCTACCGCTATTCCTCTACGGTAAACTACCACGGGCGTTTTTGCCGAATAGGCTGCTAACCCGCCTAGTTTTAAATCGGCAGGATTATTAAAAATGACAGACTGAATTTGTTTGTCTTTTAAAAAACGAGTAATGCTTCTAATTTTTCTTAATGATAAAAAACCTAGTTTCTTATTAGAAACAGTTAATGTTTCAATCCCTTTCTCTTGCAATTTTTCTTTTAATACACTATTGGGTGAGCAAACAAAAAACACCCGATGTCCATTTTGTTGGGCTAAGCAAGCTGTATCAAAATGCCATTTTTCACCACCTCCCCAAAAAGTAGTAGTATTAAAAAAGCAAATATTTTGTGTGTTTTGGTGGCTCATTTTTTCTGATGTAGCTGCATTAGTTTATGATATTTCAAATATTTAGCGTAAGCAGAATTTTTACAAATAATAAAACCTGTTTTTCCGTCTAAAAACCCCAGTTTTAGGATGTAATCCCTAAAAAATTTAAAAATACTTTTGTAATAAACTTTAAAATAGTTGCTTTTAATTCCTTTTTCAAAAGCGGCTTTAGAGCTGATGTCGGTAAAATAATCTATTTGTTTAAAATGCTCATCAATGCTATTAAAGGAATAATGTAAAATATCTAACGGAATATGTTTTATAGAAGCAGAGGGCTGCATTATTACTTTATCATGAGGATTCATGCCACCCCATTTCCCTTTGGTTTTGTTCCACAATCGTAACTTTTTGTCGGGATACCAACCGCAATAGTTAACCCATTTTCCGCAAAAACTGGTTTTTCTATTAAAAACATATCCATCAAATGCCGTGTTGGATTTAATGGTAAGAATAGCTTGTTGTAATTCTTCAGAAAGTGCTTCGTCTGCATCTAAAGAAAGTACATATTGGTGTGTAGCTTGTTCAATGGCAAAGTTTTTTTGTTCGATGTGTCCGTCAAATTTATTTTTAATAAACCTTACCTTGTATTTTTGGCAAATAGATTCGGTTAGGTCTGTAGAAAAAGAATCAACCACTACTATTTCATCTGCAATTGAGTATATGCTTTTGATGCAACGTTCAATGTTTTTTTCTTCGTTATAAGTAATTATTACTACAGAAAGTGGTGTTGTCATCAGAAATGTTGTTCAAACCCTAAAAAGAAGAGATGATTATTCTCGTATTAAAAAATCATCTTTTTTTATGGTAATTTCATCAAATGTAGGAAATTGAACGAAAACAAACAATTCTTTATTCACATTCGCATACATTCTATCCACATCATATTCAAATGGTTCTCCTGTTATTGGGTCAATAATCTGGCGGTAATTAGGCATGTGATAGGTGGTTACTTCATTTGTCTCGCCATTCATATCAGTCAATGAAATTTTAATAAATGGAGTAGCATTTAGTACAGAGTCAATTACATGTTGCTCAGATTCGGTATCAACCATTTCGTAGTAAATTTTTTCATAACGCCCGAGGTATTCTTTTATTCGTTCAATCGGAGCTTTTACCTCTTGATTGTTTTTGTCGGACATAATAAAAGTAGTGTCTTTTCGAGTGATGGTAAAAGATTGATCCGGATTTTCAAAATATTCTACTTTTACTTCTTTAATTTCTGACAATTGATGTTTAAAGATAGCCGCATCTCGCCATTGCGATGCACTAGTAAAAAATCGAGAATTTAAAAAACCTCTAAAACCGGGAATATGCGTGATAAAAGGTACGGTAGATTTTTTTCCTTCCGTTTCTAACAGCATGTAAGTGCCGGTTTGATCCATGGTAGAATTTCCTATGTAATATATTTTAGATGGTTGTTTTCCTCCCTGATAAATCTCCACTTTTGTTCCTTTAGTAGCCAGTGATTTAATAATGTTGTCTTGAGCCGATTTTGGTACAGGAGCTTTCACTGCTATTCTTGCAAAAGTTTTCATTAATAACCTGATGTTATCAGGCCTAGCGTCAAATTTCCCGTTCACTAACCAACTTTTTTCTCCACGCTCTAGGGTTACGTATTCGCCTTTAATGTCTGCTATAAATATTTTTGTGATAGAGTTGGTGTCTTCAACAGCAAAATCAAATTTGGCTCCTTCCATATCTTTTAAAGTAGAGCCACTTTTGTTAAAATATAAGTAAGCAGAAACTCCAACTGCAACAAGTAAAATAAGAATAATGATTTTATGATTAGTTTTCATGAGGTAAATTATTTTGTATATTTTCGTTTTCTATAGAAAAAGTGTAAAACACCAAATAGTAACATCATTCCTACCGGTAAAACAGTATTTATTAATTGCCATTTGGTTTTTTCTTCTTTTATAACGGTGTTGTCCAATAATCGAATTTTAAATTTTTTGGTTCTTACAGTCATCAGTCCGTTATCATTACAGAGGTAGTTCATTACATTAAGCATAAAATCTAAGTTGCCATATTGTTGTTTGGTGTAACGATCTACCCCTAAAGCTAAAAATTCGTTTGTTCTATTGTTTACGGGGTTCTTAGCAATATCGCCATCAGCAATAACCACCATTTTATTGGGTTTACTTTTTTCTCTAAAAGCAATTTCATTTGCTTCTACTAATTGGGGGGGCACTCTGTTTTTAAATACCGACTCAAAATTACCTTCCAACAAAGCTGCAGCAACTTGATGTCCTTTACTAAATTGTTTTTGGTCGGGTTCAAAACGTAAAAAAGACAAACTAACCCTGGTAGGAGCACTTGATATTTTGGTGTATTGAGATGATTTTAATAACCCAATTTTTCTAATTCCTTCTTTTGCGATGGTATCAATGGTACTGGTAAATTCACCTTTTACCGCATTTAGGTTATTTACTACCGGATGGCTGTTGGCAGGAGTAAGCAATGGAAAGAAATACCAAGGATATAATTGTGTTTTAGGTTGATTACCCACCATTCCTGTAACTATTGGTATGGGTGCAGCTTGCAAATCTTGAATAAGGTTGCTGTTTATTCTAACACCATAAGTAAACAATTGATCGTCTAAGTTCAAATCCATTGGTATAGCCATGGTAACATCAGAAGTTTGTAAGCTGTCCATGCTGGCAAATACAGGGTCAACCATCCAAACAACTTTCCCGCCATACATAATGTATTGGTCGATGATGAATTTGTCTTTTTCAGTAAATTTTTGGGTAGGTTTGGCAATAATTATAGCATCGTATTTGGGTTTTACTACGTAATCTTTAGTGGAATCTATCACTGTTCTTTCCGTCAAACTATATAATTCTCCATTTATTTTTATTCTGTCAATGCTATAAACTTCAGCTAAAGATGTTGCTAGGGAAGCAGTTTCATATTTATTTAGTTCACCGTGTCCGTCAATAAAAGCTATTTTGGGCTTATTTTCTGTGGTAAGCGTATAAATGGTGTTAGCAATTTCATATTCTAATCCTTCAATAGAGCTGTTGACCATTGAAATAGGGTTGCTACCTAATTTGCTTTTTAATAATTGAACCGGAATTTCTTTGCCTCTATAAAAGAAAATTGCTCCGGGCCATATTAGTTTGTTAGAAAAACCATCTGTTGTTTTTTCATTCAAATCCGTTGGACGAAGCCCTTGTTTGTGAAGTTGTTGATAGATTTCTTTAGTAATTTTTTCATCGCCACTTTCAGCGGGATTAATAAATTCGTAATCTAAATTTCCGTTAGAGTAAGCTCTAAATTCATCTAGCATTTCTCGTGTTTCATCACGAAGTTTTTTATAAGCAGCAGGGAAATCTCCTTCTAAATAAACTTTCACATAAATTATATCATCTAAGTTGTTTACTAATTCTTTTGAAGCATCAGAAAGAGAGTATCTTTTTTCGGAAGTTAAATCAAATCGCTCGAAAAACAAGGAGGCTGAAAAATTGAGCAAAACAATTACCAACACACCTATCAACAGAGAGGATAAATCTTTATTTCTATTTGCATTGTTTTTTACCATTTTCTGCTGGCTAATACGGTTTTAGTAAGTAATAAAAATAAAAAGATAACACTTAAAAAGTAGATAACATCCCTGGTGTCAATTACTCCTCTGCTCATGGAGCGGTAATGTTCATTTATCCCTAACTTAATAATAAAAGCGTCAATAGCTCCAAAAAGCTCTAATGAACTGATGGAATCAAATCCGGCATAACAAAAGAAACATAAAAAGACAGCTATAATAAAAGAAATAATTTGATTGTTGCTAATGGAGCTGGCAAATAAACCTATAGAGACAAAAACACCTCCTAAAAATAACAATCCAAAGTAAGAACCCCAAGTTCCGCCAACATCAATATTCCCTGTAGGATTTCCTAATTGAATGACCGAAAAATAATAAACTAAAGTAGGTAGGAGTGAAAAGAAAACCAAAGAAAATCCGGCAATGTATTTCGCCAATACTATCTGAAAATCAGTAATAGGTTTAGTTAATAATAATTCAATAGTTCCTGTTCTGCTTTCCTCAGAAAAAAGCCTCATGGTAATAGCGGGAATAAGAAACATGAATACCCACGGGCCAATATAAAACAGAGGACCAATGGTTGAAAACCCTCCATCAAGCACATTGTACTCTCCTGGAAACACCCACATAAATAACCCAATGGTAGTTAAAAAAACAGCTATTACAATATACCCTACCAACGAACCTAAAAAGCTTCTAATTTCTTTGCGGATTAATGTGAGCATTTTTATACTTTACTGGTTGAATAATTAATTTTGAAAAACCAAAAGTACAATTTTTTATACTACACAAACATTTAAAATATGTTAATCGAGTAAGTTGGCAATTTATGAGTTAAAACCATATTGGCTGACATTGCTGAAAGCAAGTAAAATAAGGGTGGAAAAACCAAAAAAAATACTTGAACTTATTTTTTGTCAGATATTATTATATTTCTTACATTTGCAGCCCTTAAAAAATGACTGAATTTTATGTCTGAACCAAAAGTAAAATTATTTGCCGGAAGAGCGTCCATGGAATTAGCTAATAAAATAGCTGCTTCTTATGGAACGGATTTGGGTAATATCATCATCAATACTTTTAGCGATGGAGAGTTTCAACCATCGTTTGAAGAATCCGTAAGAGGGTCAGATGTTTTTATTATTCAATCTACTTTTCCACCTGCTGATAATTTAATGGAACTATTGATGATGATAGATGCTGCCAAAAGAGCATCTGCCAGAAGAATAGTTGCTATTATTCCTTATTTTGGATTGGCACGTCAAGACAGAAAAGATAAACCAAGAGTACCAATAGGGGCAAAATTAGTTGCCAACATGTTAGCTGCAGCAGGAGTTACCAGAGTGATGACGATGGATTTGCATGCTGATCAAATTCAAGGTTTTTTTGAGGTGCCTGTAGATCATTTATTTGCATCAACGGTATTTATACCTTATATAAGAAGTTTAAATTTAGAAAACCTTACCATGGCTTCTCCTGATATGGGAGGAACTAAAAGAGCTAACGCTTATGCTAAATTTTTACAAGCAGAAGTAGCTGTTTGTTACAAACAACGAAAAAAAGCTAATGTAATTGAAGATATGTTCCTAATAGGAGATGTAGAAGGGAAAGATGTTATTATTGTTGATGATATGGTAGATACTGCCGGAACGTTAGTGAAAGCAGCTGAAATAATGAAAGAAAAAGGAGCTCTAAGCGTAAGAGCTATTGCAACACATCCTATCCTTTCAGGTGAGGCTTATAAACGAATAGAAAACTCTCAACTTACCGAGTTAATTGTAACAGATTCTATTCCATTGTCTCAACAAAGCAGTAAAATAAAAGTCATTTCAGTAGCAGATTTATTTTCTCATATAATTAAAAAAGTTTTTAATCACGAATCGATTAGTGAGTCGTTTATTTACTAATCTTAAACCAATAAATAATGAAAACGATAGCATTAAGTGCAGTTAAAAGAGCGGAAGTAGGTTCATCTAACGCAAAGCAATTAAGAAACGAAGGAAAAGTACCTTGCAACCTTTACGGTGGTGAAGGAAACGAGAATTTTTTCGTAGATGAAATTGAGTTTAATAAAATCATTAACTCTCCTAACGTTTACTTTGTAAACTTAGATATTGAAGGAAAAAAAGTAAAAGCCATCATTAAGGATGTTCAATTCCACCCGGTTTCGGACAAAACACTTCATGTTGACTTTTTAGAAGTTGCAGACAATAAGCCTATAACTGTGGTATTACCAATTAAAACTACCGGAACTTCAAAAGGAATTTTGGCTGGTGGTAAATTAAGAGTGGTTACTAGAAGATTAAAAGTTAAAGGTCTTCCTACTGATATGCCTGAATTTATTACAGTAGATATTACACCTTTAAAAATAGGTCAATCAGTAAAAGTTGGAGAACTTTCAGTTCCTGGATTAACTTTCTTAGATGCTGATAATGCTGTAGTTGTTGCTATTAAAACTAGTAGAGCTGCTGCTTCTGCTGCTTCTCAAGATGATGATGAAGAAGAAACAGCTGAAGGTGCTACTGAAGAAGCAACTGCTGAAGCAGAAGCTGCACCTGCAGAATAATAAAGAATACCATTATGAAGTATTTAGTTGTAGGATTGGGCAATATCGGCTCTGAATACCAAAATACAAGACATAATATAGGGTTTATGATATTGGATGCTTTAGCTAAAGCATCCAATATTTTTTTTGAGACCAACAAGCTTGGTGATACCGCCACATTAAAATATAAAGGAAGAACCTTTATTTTGCTGAAACCTTCTACTTATATGAATTTAAGTGGGAAAGCGGTAAATTATTACCTCCAACAAGAAAAAATTAACCAAGAAAATTTACTTATTATTACTGATGATATTGCACTTCCTTTTGGTACACTAAGGCTAAAAGGAAAAGGAAGCGATGGAGGACATAATGGATTAAAAAATATTATCCAAACGTTAGGAAACCAAAATTTTGCTCGATTACGTTTCGGAGTAGGAAGCGAATTTGTTAAAGGAAA
>DATGOR010000238.1:0-11899 GCA_035305805.1 Vicingaceae bacterium
TTATCACCTTAGATATCCTCCCAATACTATCGTATGAATAAATGGTAGTTCCATCAACTCTATCTCTAAAATTGATGTAACTATTATAACTATAGTATCGTTCTTCTATTATTCTGTCGTTTTTATCATAATTGCAAGAATATACAGTATCAAGAATTATTTGTTTATCTCTATTAATATATTCCGAAGTAATGTAGTGGTCATTAAAGTGCTTGAAAGTGAAATGTTGAAAATATTTAAATTCTATATTGGGATTTTTAACAGTTTGAGTCCAACTAAACAGTTGAGAAAAAACTAAAATTAATACGAATAAATACTTTTTCATTTTATGATGACCAACATTTAAATAAAAATATGAGGCTCTTTATCTCCCCCCTCTCTATCTTTAGTCTGAAGCCAAGCTAGCGTGTTTGCGACTAAAGATCAACTAACACTTTCCAAAAGTAAGAATTATTGATGGTTTAGTTTTTATGTTGTTGGCTTTTAGTTATAAATCCACAGTTGCCAACACTTTTGCTAATGATACAAATTACGGGTATTTAGCTTTCTTTCTATTTTAGCAAGGAGGCTGTGATATCCTCCCAATACAGCATAGAATTCATTGCATTTATTTTAAAATAGTCTATTTTTACAACTTTAATATTACTCAAAACATGAAATATTTAATCCTAGCTATTTTTTTAGCTCTAATTACTGCATCTTGTGACAGGCTAGTGCCTAATAATGGAAAGGCTAAAAAAACTAATTCAACAAAACAAGAAAAGATATATAATGGTAAAAGAAAGAATTATCTTGATGGAAAATTAACTTCTATTGTAACCTATAAGGATAGCTTAAAAAATGGCGAAGCTATTAATTATTATCCTGATGGTAGTGTAAATATAATTTTTAACTACAAGGACAACAAAAAGCACGGTGATTTTAAGTGGTTTTATGAAAATGGAAAGCTCTACGAAGATGGTACATATAGAAATGGGAAGAAACATGGGGTATTTAAACGTTATAGCAAAACCGGAAAATTAAGTTCCGAAATGCCTTGGTTTAATGGATTGCCCTGCAAAGGTTTGAAAGAATATAACGACAATGGTCAATTAAAAGCTATTCCAAAAATTATAGTAAAACATAAAAACACCATAAAGTTAGACAATACCTATACAATAGAATTCAGTTTAAGTAATAACAGAAAAAATGTAAAGTTTTATGAAGGGTATTTAGGGGAAAATAACAGTTTTAATAAACATTTTATGGCGTTAGATGGTAGTAATGGTAAAGGCATTCTTGAATATTATGTAAATCCGGGCACTTACATCATGAAAACCATCACCATTATTGCAGAAATTAAAACAAAAGACAACAACTTTTATATCATTACCAAAGATGTTAATATTGCTGCCGAAAATAGGTTTTAATAATTGAGCATTTGAATACGACTGTTTAATTCATAGTTTCCCGGCACATATTCTAATCCTTTATTAAATAATTCTCTCGCCTTAGTTTTACTTCCTAACCTAAAATAATAGGCTCCGGCTTCTGCATAAGCAATAGCTATTACATTTTCATTCTTGTTGATGGTATGGTTGTCTAATATTTTCTCTAAATCATTTTTATAGTTTAGCCCTTTTTTACCAAAGTTTTGTTTGAAGTTTTCAATCATTAAAAAACATATTAGTTCTGCCTTGTAACTTAATAGGTAATAATTGTTGTTATAATTCTGATTTTTTAAAGTAAATTCTTCTAATTTATCTAATCGTTCTTTTCTGATAGGTATGTTATCATCAATATGATATATAAACCCTGCAATATACAAATCATCTAAATGTCTCTTTAACGAATCGAATTCCATATTCATGGCTTTATCCAAATAAAGGTAGGACTTAGAATACTGTTTTTCCTTAAAAAAATACTCTCCCAAAGTTCCATAACTTAAAAATTGGATACGCCTCCGTATCGATGTATCTTTTACATTTTGAATCAAATAGCTGGTAAAGTCATTAAATGAAAGCGTGTCTTTTTTGTCCATTAAAAAATTTTGAGAGGCACTTATAACAGCATAATTAAACATATAATCGACATCAAAATTCAAATCATTTTTATACCTACTGCTTCTTATTAAGTAAGGCAAATCGTCCATTTTAAGGTTTTTCAACTCATCTGATGGTTTTGAATAAGCCATTAAAAGCACTTCTGCTGTTTTAATTATAGGGTATAAAGCCATTGATTTTTCTAACTGTATAATTGCTTCTTTATAATTTTCTTCTTCTATTAAATACAAACCATAATTAAGATATTGAATGGCTACAAGCTCTTTTAATTCAATTTTTTCAGTTGTATGAAAATACTCATTAAAAACATCGTCATAACTATAAAATGCTAATTCACTACTTTCAATAATTTTATGGCTAATTAAATTATTAACGTATTCTTGCTTATTTTTTTGGTTTAACGTAAACAATCCAGCAACGGGATCGGTGGTTTCTAATATAATTTTACCAGAACTAGGTAGTGCAGTTAAGTTAACATGATTAGGATACAAATTAATGGAATATGGAATCGATAATTCATCAAAAACTATACTGTATATCGCTGTGGCTGAAACGCAATTGTAATATCCTTTAGAAAAAACATCATCAAAATAATTTTTATATTCATATTTTTTAAAAACGCTTTTATGGATGTCTTCATATATTAATTTCACCCATTTACTTTGATTTTTCTTCTTTTTACTCTCGTATTTATGGATTAAATCGACTATCGTTTTTTTCGATTCTTTTAGTTTGTTAATATTCGTACTGGGATTTGACAGGTAAAATATCTCAAAAAAATCTACCGCTTGATTATTGTAAAGTTCGTTGAAAATGGTTGCTTCTTGTTCTGAACTAAAACTAAGTTCATCTACGTAAATAGTGGTATCTATAAGCTTTTCAAATAAACTATCTTGAGCATTTAGCATTACGTTTAATAAACATGCCAGAAATAATAATGACCAACTTTTTTTCACACAACAAACATAGTGTTTTAAAGTATATATGTATGAAAAAAAAATAAAAAATACCGCCTGAAAT
Source organism: Vicingaceae bacterium (assembly GCA_035305805.1). Lineage (GTDB taxonomy): Bacteria > Bacteroidota > Bacteroidia > Flavobacteriales_E > Vicingaceae > BRH-c54. The sequence goes on from DATGOR010000238.1 coordinate 3,063, forward strand.
GTGCTTTTGGTGTTTAAAACATTAACCTAACCCTATTTATTGTTTTAACTATTATGAATGAAAAGAACACACCTCAAAGCGGTATTTTAAGTGGTTTAATTTTTAATAATTTTTCTGGTAACCCATTTATTATCAGATGCTAATTGCAATAAATACATTCCTTTGGGTAAAAAAGTAATATCTAATCCATTATTATTATCTACCAACTGCATTAACACGTCTTTTCCTGTAAAATCTAACATAGTAGCCATGTACTTTTCATTAGTTGGAAAACTAAAACGCAACATGCCATTGGCAGGATTGGGAAATATATTTATACTGGCTTCTTCCAACTCATTCATACTAGAAATAACTATGTTAAATGGAGCAGATATTTCACTACAACCATCTGTGTAAAAAACTTCAACTTCATAATTACCCGATGCTGTGGCGGTAATAGTTATGGAGTTACTATTGGGAATGGGATTTCCATCTAAATACCATTGGTAACTTACACCTGTTGTGGAAGATGTTAATACATTTCCATTAGCATTAATACCAGGTACAGGGTTAGGAACACAAGCCTGATTAAAAGTGATGCGTGGAGAATTTTGCAAAGAATCATTAAAAATGGTTTTAGCATTACAATCTCCTTTTAAGGTGTAATCTAACCAAGGATTTACAAAATCAAAGGTTACATCATGTTGGTCGCCACGTGTTATAGAAATTCCTGTAGAGGATGTTCCTTCACCAAAATCGCAATTAAAATTAGGCTCTGCAAAATAACAATGAGCTCCTCCTATTATGGAAATAAAGGTTTTGCAACTTGAAGCTAGTGAATCATACATAGGAATATGATGATCTACTGGTGGAGTAACGCCATCTTGAGCTCCTGATAAAATTAAACTAGGCACGGTTACCGTTTTAGCAGAATTAATAGATGAAACACCATTGCTTGTAGATTCTGCCGGTGCTAAACCAACTAAGGTATTAAAGTAAGCTGTATTAGATTGTACCAATGAATCCGCTGCTAAAAAGGCTGCTCCTCCTCCCATTGAATGTCCCATTAATGCAGTTTTAGGTGCTACTCCATTATGAAAAATTGAACTGGGTGTTGCTCCTTCTAGTTGCATTTGATGTACTAAAAATTGTAAATCCCAACCAAACCTTTGATGGTCTGTGCTCAAAATGTTTCCTTCTGTTCTCGGGAAAACCATAATATACCCTCTTGGAACAAATTCTGTCCATAAGTTTTCGTAAGCACTCCAAGCCATCACAAAACCATGTCCGAATACAATTACAGGATATTGTCCGGAAGCCATTGCTACATTTGTTCCCGCTGTTGCTGCCGGATAATAAATTTCTGTTTCTATGTTTCTGTTGTTCCTGTTAGCATCCTGAAAAGTAATGGTAGTATGCCCTATTTGATGTTGAGAAAATAAAGCGGTTGAAGAAAATAGTAAGACGAATAATAAAATGAAGATAAAAACATCTTTCTTTGTAGTGCTTTTTATAATAGCCTGTAATTTTTCCATAACGTTTAGTTTAATTTGTTGATGTAAAGTTAATAGGTGTATTAGTTAAAAAAAATTCTCGTATTTTTATCCAAATCAGATGAGTTTTTAGAAAAGGATTACAAAATGGAGTTTCTATTACAAAAAATTTGTGCTTGCTGCTCTACCGAACAATTAACTTTGTTTGAGCAATATTTAACTGCCAAAAACCAGCAACTTTCTCAAAAACTGATTCATCATATTAAAAATGCCCCTAATAAACCTATTGATTATTACTGTAAAAACGTTTATGGAAATTCCTCTAAAGAAACAATAAAAAAATTCAATCAACTTAACCATCATACACTCAACTATTTTTCGTTTATCAGTCAACATTTCCCTTCATTTATTGCCCATCATTTGCAAGCATTAGAATGGCTTATTTATCACGATAAAACTGAAGCTGCTATTGAAAAAACTAAACTAATTATTGAGGTTGCCAAAAAGTTTGAAGATTACGGTACATTAATACAGCTTTACGAATTAATACCCCAAAATAAATTATTGGTAAAAACAGTCGGTAAGCAATTAAACGCTGCATTGCATAGCGAATTTTCATCCTATTTCAACACGATAAGAATATTAATAGAACGACAAGAAACACTGACTTCCACAATAGTAATTGAAGCTCAAAAGAAAATAAACCCCAACGATTTGCAGTTTTTTAAAAAGCATTTCAGCTCTCCTTCTCTATCTATACAAATTATTGCCCGACAAGCTTATTTGAATTTACTTAGTAGCTATAATCACAGTAATTTTTACGATAAAGAAACCTTAACTCTAATTGAATATACTAAAAAACTAGCTGAAAAACACGCTTATTTAGTCATTGCCAAACACCGTGAGCTATTAATGAGTTTGGATTACATGTTGGTTAAACACACTCGGTTAACACTTACCGAAAAAGAAATTAATAAAACTTGTGCTGCTATCATTAATAAGTGGCAAAAGTTTTACCATGCCAATAACCAATTAGACTCCGGGTTGATGTTGGCACTTAGCATACGAGGAAGCTTTTTTATTACCGATTATTATTTTCAAACACTTTCCGATAAGGTTGTTAATGAAATAAAAGAAATCATTACCTTGCTGGAAGAACTCAGCAGAATTATTGATTGGGAAAAGGTAAATTATTTAAAATACATTAATTTTTATAATGTTTATGCAATGTTTTTGGTGCTAGACCATCAAGAGAAAAGAAGTATTCAGCTGATAGAAAAAGTGCTACACGAATACCAACAAAAAACATTTAAAAAAATGTATGATGGGCTGTTTGTAGTGTTATTAATGGCTCATTTTCAAAATAAAAATTATGATGATGTAGTAGAAAATTACCACCGCTATAAAAAACTGACAAAAAATTTCATTTCTATGGAAGAGAACGACTTAGTAATAAAATCCATTTACTACATCGCTCAACTAAAAATTACTCCTAAAAATCAGTATGAAAACAAACTAACTCAGGTATTAAATGCCCTGAAGAACAATCCTCATCTTAATAATAATTTATTGTTAGTAGAGCGGGTAATGGGGAAGGCTTCGTAATTTATTTTAACCCTGACAGGTCTTGAAGACCTGTCAGGATTTTTTTATAGTTCCATCAAACAAATCCGTAATTTTGCCTTATGGCATTTGAATTAATATCCGATTTTGAACCTACAGGCGACCAACCCGAAGCCATCAAACAATTGGTGGAAGGATTAAAAAAAGGAGCTAAAGCACAAACATTATTGGGTGTTACCGGCTCCGGAAAAACATTTACCGTTGCCAATGTTATCCAACAAATTCAACGACCTACCTTAATTTTAAGCCACAACAAAACGCTTGCAGCTCAATTGTATAGTGAGTTTAAACAATTTTTTCCACACAATGCCGTAGAATATTTTGTTTCCTACTACGATTACTACCAACCGGAAGCCTATTTACCTGTTACTGATGTGTATATCGAAAAAGACATGTCTATTAATGATGAAATAGAAAAGTTGCGTTTGAGTGCTACCACTTCATTGCTTTCGGGCAGACAAGATGTTATTGTGGTAGCTTCGGTGTCGTGTATTTATGGCATCGGAAATCCCACCGATTTTCAGGAAAATATTGTAAAAATAAAAGTAGGAGATGTTATCAGCAGAAATAAGTTTTTATTGCAATTGGTACAGGCCATGTATTCCCGAACGGAAGCAGATTTTCAACGAGGAAATTTTAGGGTAAAAGGTGATACCATAGATGTGTATCCTGCTTATGCTGAAATTGCTTACCGTATTTATTTTTTTGGTGATGAAATTGAAGAAATTGAGTCATTTGATCCTATCAATGGTGGTTCCTTAGAAAGCTTTACTTACTTAAACATTTATCCGGCAACCATTTTCAATACCACACAAAACACGTTAAATCAAGCTATCAGAGAAATTCAGGACGATTTGTTTCATCACTTAATTTACTTAAAAGAAATAGGAAAACATGCAGAAGCCAAACGTTTGGAAGACAGAGTAACCTACGATATGGAAATGATGCGTGAATTAGGTTACTGCTCAGGAATTGAAAATTACTCTCGCTATTTCGATAGAAGGGCTCCTGGTTCTCGACCTTTCTGTTTGCTTGATTATTTCCCAAAAGATTTTTTAATGGTGATTGATGAAAGCCATGTAACGGTTTCTCAAATTGGAGCCATGTATGGTGGCGATCGTTCTCGCAAAGAAAATTTAGTAGAATACGGATTTAGATTGCCTTCTGCCATGGATAACCGACCGCTGAAATTTGATGAGTTTTTAAGCTTATTAAATCAAACCATTTACGTTAGTGCTACACCAGCCGATTTTGAATTAAAAGAGTCTGAAGGTGTGGTGGTAGAACAAATTATCCGTCCGACAGGTTTGTTAGAACCGGAAATTGATATTCGTCCGAGCTTAAATCAGATTGATGATTTGATGGAAGAAATAAACATTAGAGCAGAAAAAGACGAGCGTGTTTTAGTAACTACACTTACCAAGCGAATGGCAGAAGAACTGAATGATTATTTTTCTAATCATGGTATAAAATGCAGGTACATCCATTCTGATATAGACACTATAGAACGTGTTGATATTCTTAAAGAACTGCGCAATGGATTGATTGATGTATTAATTGGAGTTAATCTTTTAAGAGAGGGGCTAGATTTGCCTGAAGTTTCATTGGTGGCAATTTTAGATGCCGATAAAGAAGGTTTTTTACGTTCTGAACGTTCTATGATTCAAACAGCAGGAAGAGCCGCAAGAAATGTGAATGGCTTAGTCATTATGTATGCCGATAAAATAACTAAGTCCATGCAAAAAACCTTAGATGAAACCGAAAGAAAAAGATTAAAACAAATGGCATACAACCAAGAGCATGGTTTAGTTCCTACAGCATTGGCTAAAACTAACAAAAAGCAGGACATTGGTTTACTCGGTAAGACGAAAAGTTACGAAGTTTTAGAGAACCAATCAACCACTATAGCTGCCGACCCGATAGTTCAATACATGAACAAACCTCAATTGGAGAAATTGTTGGAAGAAACACGAAAAAGAATGAAAGATGCTGCCAAGCAAGAAGATTTTTTAGAAGCCGCCAGACTGAGAGATGAAATGTTGGAAATCGAGAAATTGTTGAGTAAATAATTAATATAAGCTTTTTGTTTTATGAAGTTGTTTAAAGTCCATGTATATAATGAAAATGAATTATTTTTTTACAATACGAGGCATTTTTTGAGAAGCATAGCCATAGCTATGGTTAGAAAAAATAACGATGTTGTGTGAAAAAAGAAACATTTTTTAATTTATATAAGGCACTTTAAATGACTTCAATCTCAATAAATCCGTTTTAACTCATAATTATTGTAATTTACCATAAAAGACGATTGGTTTTCAAAACCACTTTCAATACCTGTTTTCTTAAACATGATGTCCATTGAAATTCCGTGGTAAACTTCTTTTTGAACTAACACCGTATTAATTACTGTTTGGTGTTCCATCATACCTTTAATAAAATAGTAACCCAAATCGAATCCCAGCAAACTGGTTGTTGATGGGAAAAATTCATATTTCAATACAAATTGATCAATTACGTGAGCTGTTGCAGAATCGTTGTAATTGATATAACTGTGTACAGGTAGATAAACATTCAGTAATTCATAAGAAGACAACTCAATATTTTCGTAATTCATCCATTGCTCTAAACCAATTAGAGTGATGGTATAATCTTTATAATCATTTCTATTGAGTAAGGTTGTTAAAAAGTTAAATAAATCGGTTACATAACCCTGATTGGCACTCGGAACAAAAACAATATTATTTTTATTGGGAAGTAATTTGGCTGTAATTTCACTAAAATTTCTATCTATTTTTAATTTTTTAATAGCCGCAAAAGCCAATGTATCTTTAGTGTTAGTCAACATGCGTTCTTTGTATGCTTTCGCCAATAAATCTACCAACATTTTTTCAGGAGAAGAAGCATGTTCTACCGCAATAATATTGTCTGTTCTAAAGCTATCTACCAAAAGTTTTGCAATACAATTTACACTATTAGCTTGAGATGGAATTACTTTTAATGCCATTTCATTTCCTAACAGTACTTTGTTTGGTTGTTTTACAGGCGAAATTACCGGAATGTGATGGGCTTTTCCAAAAGCGGCAACTTGCTCAAAATTACTGGTATAAAGCGGTCCAACAATTAAATCGGGAGTAGTTGCCTTCAATTGCTTAATGATGTTTTGGGTTGTTAAAGAATCTTCACCATTGGTATCGTAAACCAATAGCTCCACCTGATAATCATCTTTTGCTAAGGAATCTAAAGCAAATAAAAACCCGTGATAAAATTCAACTGCAAATCGAGATTTCGGATACACCTTTTTCTCCTCAATGGCAGATAAATTTTCTATTAATTCTTGATTGTTTTTTACATAGTACGGTAAAAGCAATGCTATTTTAAATGACTTTTTTCCGGTAGAATCATACGCTTGTTGTAAGATCTCAGCTAAAGTGGCACTTAAGGTATCTTTAGATAATTGCATCAAGTTTTTAGAGGGTTGTTTTATAGGGATAAAGATTTTTTCACCTTCTTTTAATCCTTCACTTAAGCCATTATTAACTATCTTAATAGAATCTACGGTAACGTTGTAAAGTTTGCTCAACGAATAAAGTGTCTCTTTTTTCTTTACTTCATGGATTTTCCATTTAGCATTTGAAAGTGCTTTTCGAACGGTATCTCTATCGGCTTTTATTTGTTTTACAGGAATATTGATAAGCTGTCCTTCTTCAATGTTTTCATCCATTCCGGGATTAGCAGCCATAATTTCCTTCACGCTTAGTTGGTATATTTTTGCAATAGCATACAGCGTTTGTTTAGGAAGTACTTTGTGCTGAATATGATTACCATTAGTAGGAGTAATTTCTTCTTCCTTTTCTATTACGGGAATAAATATTTTTTCTCCTATGCTTAGCCCGTCTAAAACTCCTTGGTTTTCTTTTTTAATGACTTCAATAGGTACTTCGTATTTTTTGTGGATAGCATAAAGCGACTCTCCTTTGCTAACTACATGTATGTAATAAGGCTTTCCTTTAATCGTATGAATTTCCAACGAATCAGTTTGTTGTGCTAACACATTTTGCTGAAGCAACATCATCCACCCCAACAATAAAATACTGATATATTGAATTCTATTCATTTGTTAATATTTATTTCGCTTGCAAGTTAATCAATTTTATTTTTATTCCCACTCAATAGTAGCCGGTGGTTTGGAGCTAATATCATACACCACCCTGTTTACACCTTTTACTTTATTGATAATTTCATTAGAAACTTTTGCTAAAAAATCATACGGCAAATGACACCAATCGGCAGTCATACCATCAGTTGATTCAACGGCTCTTAGTGCAACTGCTTTCTCGTAAGTACGCTCATCTCCCATTACTCCGACTGACTGAACAGGCAATAAAATAGCTCCTGCCTGCCACACATCATCGTATAAGTTTGCTTTTTTCAAATTCTCAATAAAAATATCATCCACCTCTTGCAATAGTCGTACCTTTTCGGCAGTAATATCTCCTAAAATACGAATAGCCAAGCCCGGTCCGGGAAATGGATGTCTGCCCAACAAGTCATCATTCAAACCTAAACTCTTGCCTACTCTACGGACTTCATCTTTAAACAACAAACGCAATGGTTCAACAATCTTTAATTTCATAAAATCTGGTAACCCGCCAACATTATGATGCGACTTTATAGTTGCCGAAGGTCCTCCGGTTGCTGAAACAGACTCGATAACATCGGGATAAATAGTACCCTGTGCTAACCAACTTACATTTTCTATTAGGTGAGCTTCCTCATCAAAAACATCGATAAACACTTTACCTATGGCTTTTCTTTTTTGCTCAGGATCTGAAACATTTGCCAAAGCAGTATAGAATTTATTTTTAGCGTCAACCCCTTTTACATTCAACCCTAAATGTTGATATTGGTGAAGCACTTTTTCAAATTCGTTTTTACGCAACAACCCATTGTCCACAAAAATGCAATACAAGTTTTTACCAATTGCCTGATGCAACAACATAGCAGCAACGGTAGAATCTACGCCACCAGAAAGTCCTAAAACTACTTTGTCGTTTCCAATTTTTTGTTGTAATTCTTCTACGGTTGTTTCTACAAACATAGATGGAGTCCAATCTTGAGAGAAACCACAAATCTCCACCACAAAGTTTTTTAATAGTTTAGCCCCATCAGTAGAATGATATACCTCAGGATGAAATTGAATACCATAAGTTGGCTCACCCATAAAATGAAATCCTGCATATTCCACATCATTAGTACTAGCAATTACTTCGGTGTTATCAGGTAGTTTTTTTATAGTATCTCCATGACTCATCCATACTTGAGAATGTGCTCCTACATTTTTCATAAGAGGATTGGCAGAATGAACAAAAGCCAAATTAGCCCTACCATATTCTCTGGTATCGGATGGTAACACTTCTCCACCATAATTTTGAGAAAGATATTGTGCACCAAAACAAACACCTAATAATGGTTTTTTACCTTTTATATTCGTTAAATCAGGTTTAGGTGCTTTTTCATCTCTTACCGAATGCGGACTACCTGATAAAATTACGCCTTTGTACTCATTTACATCGGGTAATTTGTTGTAGGGGTGAATTTCACAATATACGTTAAGTTCTCTTACTCTTCTGGCTATAAGCTGAGTATATTGAGAGCCAAAATCTATAATCAATAATTTTTCCATAAGTGCCGCAAAGATAATTGATGTTGTTGGTTGTACTCCTATTTTTTTGTGAATATTTT
>DATGOR010000239.1:0-9954 GCA_035305805.1 Vicingaceae bacterium
TACAAAGGAGAAATGTATGATATTGTTGAAAAAGAAATAGTTGGTGATGAAATACATTATTGGGTTTGGTGGGACAAAGAAGAAACAGCATTAAACCAAAAATTAGCTCATTTAGTGCGACAAAATTTCGCACAAAACCCTTATCAAAACAATAAAAATCAAGTGATTAATCATTTTTTTAAAACGCTTTACTTTACTAATATCTCTGACTTTTTATTAGGTCATTTAAATGATGAACCACTTCATTTTACCCCTTATTTAGCATACTTTTCATTTGGCCACTCATTGCCAGCATCTCCTCCTCCCCAGTACAGTTGATTTTTTAATTTAATTAATCACTTTTTATTAATTAGAGAACATTTACACTTACTTTTTGTGATTGATGTTCTTTTTTAAAATTAACTATGAAACAGATGATGTTTATAGTATGGTTTTGCTGTGCATCGTTATTAAGCGTTTCACAAACCATTACTATAAAAGACAAAAAAACTAACCTACCAATAGAAATGGTAAGTATTGTTAGCAGCGAACCAAGAGTTGCGACATTTACAAACGCTAAAGGGCAAGCTGATATAAGTGAATTTAAAGGTTCGCAAAAAATTGAATTAAGATTAATAGGCTATAAACCTGTTCAAAAATCTTATGCAGCATTAGACTCTATGTCTTTTCAAATTGCTTTAGAAGATGCAGGACTTTCCTTAGATGAAGTAATTGTTTCTGCCACACGTTGGGCGCAAAACAAACACGATGTGCCGGAAAAGATTACTACTATTTCAGCAAAACAGGTGGCTCTTCAAAATCCGCAAACAGCGGCAGATTTGTTAGGCACATCTGATGAGGTGTTTATACAAAAAAGCCAGCAAGGCGGAGGAAGCCCAATGATTAGAGGTTTTGCTACCAACAGACTGTTATATACGGTTGATGGAGTTAGGATGAATACCGCTATTTTTAGAAGTGGAAATTTGCAAAATGTTATTTCCTTAGATCCTTTTGCTATTGAGAATACAGAAGTGTTGTTTGGACCAAGTTCTGTCATTTATGGTAGTGATGCTATTGGTGGAATAATGAGCTTTAATACACTTACACCACAACTTTCTGCCGTAAAAGGTAAAGAAATAGTGGTGGGAAAAGCCGTAACTCGATATTCGTCTGCTAACAATGAAAAAACAGCTCATTTTGATGTTAACATAGGATGGAAAAAATGGGCAATTGTCTCTAGCATAACAGCTAATGATTATGGGAATTTAAAAATGGGAACTTATGGACCGAACGAATATTTACGTCCGTATTATGTGCAACAGCAAAACGATACAGATATAGTGATGATAAACGAAGATGAGAAGGTGCAAGTTCCATCAGGATATACTCAGCTAAATATGATGCAAAAAGTTCGTTTTAAACCTAATAACCATTGGGATGTTGAATACGGATTTCATTATTCAGAAACATCCAATTACTCCAGATACGACCGACACTTACGCACCAGAAAAGGATTGCCTCGCTACGGAGAATGGTATTACGGTCCTCAAATTTGGATGATGAACAATTTAACGGTTACTCACACCAAGGATAATTTTCTTTATAACGACATGACCATAAGATTGGCTCAACAATATTTTGAGGAAAGTAGAATTAGCAGAGACATCAACAAAAGTGAAAGAGAAAAGAGGTTGGAAGAAGTTGACGCCTATTCGGTTAATATCGATTTTAGTAAAAATATGGGTGAAAAAAATAAATTGTTTTATGGTGTTGAAGCAGTAAGTAATGAGGTAAGTTCATTCGGAACAAACGATGATGTTTCAACAGGAATAACCGTGCCCGGCCCTAGTCGTTATCCTCAAGCAACTTGGGCATCTTATGCAGCATACTTGAGTGCACAATTTCATTTAACTAACAAATTATTGATGCAAACGGGGGTAAGGTACAATGCCTTTGTGTTAGATGCTGAGTTCGATACCACTTTTTATCCGTTCCCGTTTACCACCGCAAAACTTAATAATGGTTCTACAACAGGAAGTTTAGGCTTTAAATTTAATCCTACCGAAAAATGGTCGTTTAGTTTAAATGCATCCACCGGATTTAGAGCTCCCAATGTAGATGATGTTGGAAAAGTATTCGATTCAGAGCCGGGAACGGTGGTGGTTCCAAACCCGAATTTAGAAGCAGAATATGCTTACAATATTGATTTTGGAATAGCAAAAGTCTTTGGTGATGCAGTAAAAGTTGATGCAACTGCTTTTTATACCTTGTTGGATAATGCAATGGTAAGAAGGAGTTTCTTGTTAAATGGCTTAGATAGCATAGTTTATGATGGCACATTGAGTCAGGTTCAAGCCATACAAAATGCCGCTGTAGCTCATGTTTATGGAGTGCAAGCAGGCATAGAAGTTAAACTCCATTCCGATTTTAGTATTACCTCTCGCATTAATTACCAAGTAGGAGAGGAGGAGTTGGAAGATGGCTCTACAAGCCCTTCCAGACATGCTGCTCCTTGGTTTGGAACAACTCGGTTGACTTACACCAACAAAAAAACCAGCTTACAGTTTTATGTTGCATATAGTGGAGAACGAGCTTTTGAAGATATGCCCGAAGAGGAAAAAGGAAAAATTGAAATCTATGCCATTAACATGGATGGCAATCCTTACTCACCTTCGTGGTACACACTTAACTTTAAAGCATTGCACCACCTTTCGGAAACATTTGTGATAAGTGCCGGATTGGAAAACATAACCGACCAGCGTTATCGCCCATACAGTTCGGGCTTAGTGGCTGCCGGTAGAAATTTTATACTCTCGCTTACGGCTAAGTTTTAATACATTCACACCAGTCAGGTTTTTAAAAACCTGACTGGTGTTTTGTAATTGAGGAATTTATTTTCAAAATACAAATATATTTCATATTTTTGTTATATATTTTTATAATGACAATATGACGACATTCACTAGCACACTTCCAGATAGTCTCTTGCAGTTGCTTGATAAAAAAGCTAAAGAACTGGCAATGCCCAAGAACAAGATAATAGAAAAAGCACTCTCTATTTATTTAGAACACTTAAATAAAGCAGATTATATCAAGTCGTTTAAAAAAATGGCTAAAGATATAGACACGCTTACTATTGCAGAAGAGGGAATGGAAGAGTATTTAACTCAAATTAATGATGAAGATTAATTATAGTTATGTTGCAAGGTGAAATATGGTACGCTAATTTAAGCCCCACAAGAGGAAGTGAACAAGCCGGGTACAGACCAGTACTTATTATTAGTGGAAATCTAATGAATAAATACCTCCCAATAGTAATTTGTTGTCCATTAACGAGTAAAATAAAAAATTACAAAGGAAACATAGTCCTTCAACCTAATACTGAAAATAAATTAACCAAAGCATCAGAAGTTTTAACTTTTCATATACGCTCAATTTCAAAAGAACGATTAGTTAAAAAAACAGGAAACATTTCCAAAGATGAAATAGCCCAATTAAAAATCTATCTTAACGAATTATTGGAATATTAAAATTTTAGTTACACCAGTCAGGTTTTAAAACCTGACTGGTGTTTTTTTATAGGTTGTTAAACATTTTCAAAAATTTTTATGGAAAAAGGAAAAGTTTTGCATCTAAAGGGCAAAACAAATTTATTATTTACCTAAAACCTTAGAAATTATGAAAACAACACAGCAACATTTTCCCACTTTTACCCAAGTGTCGAGAAAAATCAAAATGAACAACATTGGTGCTTTTGCACAACAAATTACTGCCATAGGGCTATTTGTAATTATTATGTTTTCCTATGCTTTTGGTCAGCATGGAGAAATTAAAGGTGTAATAAAAGACAAAGCAACCGGAGAGCCTGTTTTTAATGTAGCCGTTTATGTAGAAGTAGGCGGAGTAATGAAAGGAGCAGTTACCGATCCTGATGGAAAATATACCATTAAGCCTGTAAGTTCAGGGGTGTATAATGTAACAGCAAAATCTACCGGTTACGGAACAGTACTCACCAAAGAAGTAAAAGTAACTTCCGATAAAATAACTTACGTAGATGTAGCTATTGAGCAAACAGCTACACTATTAGATGATTTTGTGATTACAGAAGTGCTGCATAAAATTCCATTAATCAGCAAAGATGAGCCTCATGTGCAAGCACTAACTCCTGATGAAATAGCCAACAGTCCGAACATTAAAGAACCTATTAAAATGATTACCATGTTGCCCGGATTAAAATTAGGAAATAATGGCAAAGATGTTTACATAAGAGGGGCAAGGCCAACAGCCACCCAATTTATTACCGATGGTATGAAGTCCATTAACGGAGAAGTAGGTATTCCCGGATTGGCAATAGGTTCCGTAAAAGTTTATACAGGAGGAATCCCTGCCAAATATGGAGATGTTACCGGAGGTGTTATAGTAGTAGAAACCAAAAGCTATTTTGACTTGGCACAGCAATTTAAGTAGTTAAATTAATCCTAACAGTTAAAAAATTCTGTTAGGATTAACTTTTACCTTAGTTTCAATGCCTACCTTTATACTTTAAATTGTCTAAATGAATTTTTTCAAAAGAAATAAACCCCATCAACTTACCGATGATGAACTTATTGCAAAATATAAGAGCAATAGTGATGGAGTTTATTTGGGCGAATTATACAAAAGGTATTCTCATTTAGTATTTGGTGTTTGTTTAAAGTATTTAAAAAATGAAACAGATGCAGAAGATGCTGTACTACAAATATTTGAAAACCTGATGGACGATTTAAAAAAACATGAAATTGTTAATTTTAAATCATGGTTGCACAGTGTAGCAAGAAACCACTGCCTCATGCACTTGCGTAAAATGAAATCGGTAATGAAAAAAGTAAGTGAATACGAGGCGGTTTACGAACACGAAGAAACCTTTGCAGCTCCTTTTGAAGTGAATGAAAAATTTGAACAGGAACTCGTACTAACAGATTTAGAAAAAGCTGTTGCAGTATTAAAAGAAGAACAACGAGTCTGTATAGAGCTGTTTTATCTTAAAGAAAAATGTTACAATGAAGTAGCTGAAGAAACCGGCTACACCATAAAACAAGTAAAAAGTTATATACAAAACGGAAAAAGAAACCTAGCCATACAAATGAATAATTTGAAATAATAAATCCCTTGGATTGCTACATTTAGCTATAAAAATGGTGTTGTGTGTTGGCAATCCTCCCCCTTCGGGGGAGTTAGTGGGGGCTAAAAAATAGAACCAAATGAAAGAATTACATAATCATATATTTTCGGCTACATCCTGCATTACTAAGGAAGCGATGATGAAATACATCAACCATCAGCTTACCAAAGCGGAGCTACATCAGGTTGAAAAACACCTGCTGGATTGCGATTTATGTTCAGAGGCAATGGAGGGCATGAAGTACGCTAGAAACAGTTCCGTACTTTTTGCTATCGACCACAAAATTGATGAACGAGTAGCGGCAGGTAATACTAATCCGTTTTTTAAAGGAGGATGGTTAATGGCAGCAGCTTCGGTAGTAGCCATTATTTTTGGAGCCTACTTTTTAATCAACCTATGGAACGAAAATCAATTAGACCAAATGGCGGTAAATCAAAAAGCAAATGAAGAAACTGCAACTGCTATATCAGAAGAAAATTACATTAAAAAAGAAACAGCTGAACCCGCTATTGATCAGACAATTGTTGACCCAACAATAGAAGAAGTAAATACTAAAAGTCAAGAAAAAATAGTTGCCCAAAGCGACATTCCACCATCTGTAGCAGAAAAAGAAGATTACCGAGGAACACCACAAACCATTATTACTGAAGATGAAGTAGAAGAAGAGCCTGAATTTTTTGCAAATGAAATGCCGGCATCAAAAGAAGAAGCAACAGGCAATGCTCTGTTTGAAAGTAATAATACTTCTACTACTACTGCTGATAATAACTTTCAGGGGATAACTACTTCAATGTCTGAATTAACAGATGATGAAGATGCTGGTAGAAAAGAAAATGTAGCTAAAAAGAAAGATAAAACTAATAGAAGCAAAGCCTATGAAAAATCTGCTCCGGCACCTTCCGCTCAATTAGACAAGGTAGTGGCGGGTAATACTGCTAACAAAAGCAGCGAACTTTCGGACAATGCCTATTATTGGAACAACTATTATAAATTGGTAGATTACACGGTGGAATACCAAAATGAAGAAGATTTTAAAAAAGCTGCCGAATCAGACGCTACTCCGGCAGACTATGTTAGTAAAGAACAAAAAGCCGAAGCGGAAAAACAAGCCAATCTTTTGGTGGTAGAAGAAACTTATGTGGAGGTGCTAGATAGAGCCATGACCAACTTTAAAAATACGGATTACAAAGCCGCCCTTCAGGATTATGATTTAATTCTCAGCAAACATCCTGAAGATGTAAACGCATTGTTTTATGGAGGGTTGTCAGCATTTCAGTTAAAAAATTATACCCAAGCACTAAAAAACTTTAGCGAGGTGTTAATTAACAAAGAAACCACCTTTCATCAAGAAGCAAAATGGCATCAATCGCTTACCCAAATCGCTCTTGGAAAAAACAATGAAGCTAAAAAGAATCTTCAAGAAATTGTGAAAGAAAAAGGCTTTTACGCAGAAAAAGCTGTTGCCAAATTAAAAGAATTGGAGTAAATCGCTTATTTATTTGCTTAGTTAAAAGTAATTTCGCTCAAAATTTAATTTAACTATGGCACAACGTATAAAAATCAGCGATTTATTAGCCCAACAACCCATAGGTGAAACAGTAACTGTTATGGGTTGGGTAAGAACAAAAAGAGGTAGTAAAAATGTAGCCTTCATTGCACTTAATGACGGCTCTACCATTAAAAATATTCAGATTGTTGCCGAACTAGCCAATATTGATGAAGCATTGGTAGATAGAGCAACCACCGGAGCAGCAATTGCTGTAGTAGGAAATGTGGTGGCTTCGCAAGGTAGTGGGCAAACTATTGAAATTACTTGTAATCAATTAGAAATTTTAGGAGATGCCAACCCGGAAGAATATCCGCTTCAGCCTAAAAAACATTCATTAGAATTTTTAAGAGAAATTGCACATTTAAGATTTAGAACGAATACCTTTAGTGCAGTAGCTCGTATTCGTCATGCTATGACGTATGCTATTCACAGCTTTTTCAACGAAAGAGGTTTTTATAACATTCATACACCTTTACTAACGGCTACTGATGGTGAAGGTGCAGGAGAAATGTTTCAGGTTACTACTTTAAACATGGCAAATCCTCCTAAAAATGAAGACGGTTCTATCAATTTTAAAGAAGATTTTTTCGGGAAACCTGCCAACTTAGCTGTTACAGGTCAATTAGAGGCCGAATTAGCAGCATTAGCTTTAAGTCAGGTTTACACGTTTGGACCAACATTTAGAGCCGAAAACTCCAATACTACCAGGCATTTAGCGGAATTTTGGATGATAGAACCCGAAGTGGCGTTTGCAGACAACAACGACAATATGGATTTGGCTGAAAGTATGCTAAAATATTGCGTAAAATATGCATTAGAAAACTGCATGGATGATTTAGAATTTTTGAGTAAAAGATTACAAGAAGAAGAAAAATCTAAGCCGCAAGACCAACGTTCTATGGAACTGATAGAAAAACTCAACTTTGTTCTAACCAACGATTTTGAAAGAATTACATATACCGAAGCCATTGATATTTTAAAGAATTCAAAACCAAACAAAAACAAAAAATTCCAATATATTATTGATGAGTGGGGGGCAGATCTTCAATCGGAACACGAAAGGTATTTGGTAGAAAAACATTTTAAAAAACCGGTGATTATTACGGATTACCCCGCAGCCATCAAAGCATTTTATATGAAATTAAATGACGATGGAAAAACCGTAAAAGCAATGGACATCTTGTTCCCGGGCATCGGAGAAATTGTTGGTGGATCGCAACGTGAAGAAAGATACGATGTGTTAAAACAAAAAATTGCCCAATTTAACATCCCTGAAGAAAGCGTTTGGTGGTACTTAGAAACCAGAAAATTTGGTACAGTACCTCACGCAGGTTTTGGATTAGGTTTTGAACGTTTATTGCTTTTTGTTACCGGTATGACGAATATTCGTGATGTTATTCCTTTTCCAAGAACACCTAAAAATATTGAATTTTAAATGAACACATTAGACAGAAATATTGCCCCTGAGTTTCAGCCGTTTTCTTCGGTAAATTTTTTACAACCGAAAAACCTGCATTTAGACAATGGAGTGCCTGTCTATGTTATTTCTGGTGGAAGCCAAGAAATACTTAAAATTAGTTTTATTTTTAATGCCGGGAAATGGTATCAGCCGGCACCACTTATAGCTTCATCGGCAAATAAGTTGATGCAAGAAGGTTCTAAAAATTATACTTCCGTTCAGATTGCCGAAGGTATTGATCAGTACGGAGCTTTTTTAGATACGGAATTTTCTTATGATACCGCATCCATCACCGTTTATACCTTATCTAAATATTTGAATTTGGTATTGCCTTTTGTGAAAGAAGTGATTGCTTTCCCTGCATTTTCTGAGCAAGAATTTGAAGTGTATCGACAAAATGCGTTAGAGAAATTTAAAATTAATCAAGAAAAAGTAAGCTTTGTTGCCCATACTGAGTTTATGGAATTATTAATGGGAAATGAAAATCCTTACGGAAAAAAAACAACGGTACAAGATTTTAATGATTTGTCGTTAGCGGACATTAAAAAATTTCATAAAACCCATTACAATTTTGCCCAAGCAACCATTATTATATCAGGTAAAGTAACAAGTGGTGATATTCAGGTGTTGAACAAACACATGGGAACCAATGATTTGTTGTTGTCTGAAAGTGGGGCTATTTACCATCCTATTATTCAGGATAATATTAACGCTGAAACGAAAAGACATATTTCTAAAAAAGAAGCTTTGCAATCAGCCATTCGTATAGGTAGTGTTATGCCCAACAGAAACCACAAAGACTATTTTGGTCTTCAGATTCTTACCACCATTTTAGGGGGGTATTTTGGTTCACGATTAATGAAGAATATAAGAGAAGACAAAGGCTATACTTATGGGGTGCATGCCGGAATAATGAGTATGCAGCAGGCAGCATTTTTTTATATTAATACCGAAGTAGGTGTAGATGTAACCCACCATGCATTGGAAGAAATATACAAAGAATTGACGTTGCTTCAGCAACAAAAAGTTAGCGATGACGAGTTGCAGTTAGTAAAAAACTATATTTTAGGTCAGCTATTAAGAAGCTGCGATGGGCCATTTAACATGGCTAGTCTTTTTGAAAACATTCATTTTTTTGGGTTAGATTTCAGTTATTACAACGACTACATTGATACTGTAAACAGTATTACCGCTAAAGAATTACAAGCATTAGCTAACAACTATTTTTCTAACCAACAATTGATAGAAGTAGTGGTGGGAAAGTGAAAAACTAGAAATAATGAAAACTTTAAGCATAAATTCAAATAACCCCATAGGTTTTTTTGATTCCGGATTAGGAGGGTTAACCATTATGCAAGAAGTAAATTCACTTTTACCCTATGAGCAGTTGATTTATTTGGCGGATAGTAAAAATGCCCCTTACGGAAAAAAAAGTAAACAGCAAATCATTGATTTAAGCATTAAAAACACCGAAAAATTGTTAGCGTTTGGTTGTAAAACCATTGTTGTGGCTTGCAATACTGCTACTACTAATGCTATAAAAGTGTTGAGAGAAAAATACGATGTTCCCTTTATTGGTATAGAGCCGGCAATAAAACCTGCCGCCTTAAAATCTAACACCAATTGTGTGGGAGTGCTTGCTACCAAAGGAACACTGAGTAGCGAACTTTTTGCTTTAACATCTAAAAAATTTGAAAATACCACCTTTGTTGAAGTAGAAGGAGAGGGGTTGGTAGAAATAGTTGAAAATGGGAATTTAGAAGCTGCAACCCCCTTGTTAGAAAAATATTTACACCAAATGCTTGC
>DATGOR010000240.1:0-5466 GCA_035305805.1 Vicingaceae bacterium
GATACTGAAGGAGAAGGCAGAGACAATCAAATTGATGATTTTTATGAGGACATTTATTACAGTTCTAAAGATGAAAAAGGGGAGTGGCAAAAAGCTGTAAACATAGGTAAACCTATTAATAGTCCATTTCATGATGCTACAGTTGGGCTCTCCATTGATGGTCAGAAATTGTTTATTTATCGCGATAATAGTAAAGGTATTGGAAATATTTACGTTACCGAGAAAAAAGGAAACGATTGGACAGAGCCTACTGAATTACCTAAACCAATTACCTCTAAATATCAAGAAACATCTGCAAGTTACGACTATACCGGAAAAACCATTTATTTTGTAAGTGCTCGTCCCGGAGGAAAAGGGGGGAAAGATATTTACAAATCAACACAAGATAAAGAGGGTAATTGGGGCGAGGCAGAAAATTTAGGAACACCCATTAATACCGAATTTGATGAGGATGCTGTATTTCTTCATCCTGATGGTAAAACTTTGTACTTCAGCTCTAACGGAAACAACTCTATGGGAGGCTATGATATTTTTAAAAGTAGTTTAGACAAAGGAAAATGGAGTCGTCCTGTTAATTTGGGTTATCCTATTAATTCTGCTGATGATGATGTGGCTTTTGTATTAACTGCCAACGGAGAACATGGTTATTACACGTCAGAAAAAGCAGGAGGAGAAGGTAAAAAAGACATTTATAAAATAGTTTTTCTTGATGAAATTAAAAATAATAGTCGCCCCAAACTTACTTTGTTAAAAGGAGTTGTTTTCGATAATAAAACCAAAGCTCCATTAAGTGCGTTAATCGAAATTTTTGATAATGAAAAAAATGAATTAGTTTCTTCTTATGAATCAAATAGTGCTACCGGAAAATACATGGTTTCTTTACCTGCCGGACATGATTACGGAATTAGTGTGAAAAAAGAAGGCTATTTGTTCTATTCTGAAAACATTAACATTCCGGACACAGCAGCTTTTCAGGAAATTGAAAAAAATATTGGATTAGATAAAATTGAAAAAGGAAAAAAAGTGGTATTGATGAATATTTTTTATGATTACAACAAAGCTTCATTACGTCCTTCTTCATACAATGAGTTAGATAAAGTAGTAGAATTGTTAAATCAAAATGCTAAAATGAAAGTAGAATTAGCGGCACATACCGATTCAAGAGGAAGTGATGCTTATAACTTAAAACTTTCCCAAGAAAGAGCTCAATCATGCGTGGATTATCTTACTTCTAAAGGAATAGATCGTTCTCGTTTAATTGCTAAAGGTTATGGAGAAACGCAACCGTTAGTGAAAGAAGAAATGATAAACAAAATGCTTACCGAACAAGAAAAAGAAGCGGCTCATCAGCAAAATAGACGTTCGGAATTTAAGATTTTGGAGAATTAATTGATAACTTTTAGACCTCCAAGGTTTTCAAAACCTTGGAGGTCTATTTGTATTATTTACTCGGAATAAGCAACAATGTTTTTACTTTATTATTTTCATTTTTAATAGAAAATACAGCTTCCTTACCGTAAAGTAAATCCAAGCGTTGCTTGGTGTTAGAAATTCCAAAACCGGTTTCGGAAGTAGCTTGATCATCGTAAAAACCACTGTTGTAAATGATTACTTTTAATTTGTTGCCTTCTAGCTGAGCTTGTAGTTCTAAAGTTCCTCCTTCCGGAAGCTTAGAAGTACCATGTTTAATGCCATTTTCCACCAAGGTTTGTATCATTAATGGTGGTACTAAAAAATTCATACAATCATCATCTACTTTAATGATAATTTGGAGCTTTTCTTCAAAACGAATTTTTTCTAAACTCAGGTAATCTTTTACCATTTTTAATTCTTCCGAAAAAGCTACCATAGTTTTTTTACCCATTAATAAAGAATTTCTTAAAACATTGGAAAGTTCTGTAACCGCTTGTTTGGCAAGTTTCGGGTCTTCATCTATCAAAGCCCTTATGCTATTCATAGAATTAAATACAAAATGAGGATTTAACTGGGAAATTAGCCTGTTAAGTTCTATCTCGTTTTTAACCGCTTGCCACTTTAGGTTTTTAATTTCCTCTTTTTTATAGTTAGTTACATAGTGAAAAAGAAAATATATCAGCGACCATAATAAATAAATGAAAAACCAGCTTAATACTCCGGTAACTATATCACTGAATAGGGTGTCTAATCTGGCACCTTCAATGAGCCATTCTATAATGAGCCATTTAAAAAAATAAGTGATAATGGCTTGTGTGAGCGAACCTAAAAATATGGGTAAAATAAGTTGGGTAATGGGAAGACTTAATAGGTCTTTATTAATAATTAAACACCTAAAAGAGTGTGAAACCAATAAGCAAATGGTTAAGATAGAACCTAAACTCAGCCAAAAATTAGTATTGGCTTGATGGTGTGTTAAATAGTTGAAATAACCGACCAATGCTGTGTAAATTAACCAGCCGGTTAGTTGTAAAATCCAATATATTCCAGTTTTTGAGAAACTCAATGCCCACAACTTTTGTTACAAAAGATAAAAGTAAGCGAAATAAAAAAACTATTTCGCTTACTCTTATAAAATTATTGTCCCAACCAAGTTTTTCTGAGTTGAATTTGCTGCTCTGTTGCGTTTGGGTTGATGGCTAAGTAGTAATCTTGAATGGATTTAGTTTTAATGGCTTTAGCTTTTAATTCCACTTGTTTTTTCTCTCCTTTAACAACTCTTTCAACCAACATGGAAATTTTGTCTCCTTCATTGGTATTTTGTTGGTAATTAGTGATAACCTCCTCAAAATTCATGACAGTTAAGGGAGTGCCATTTATTGCTAGAATTTCATCATTTACCTGAATTTTTAATTTTTTACCAAACTTATTCATGTTTTGATTGTCCATTACAAATAAACGTTGTGTTTCCATATTAAATCCAAGTGCAACACCACCAAAACCAACTTGTTCAATTTCAACATTTCGTTTAAAATCTACTCCTACTTTTGCAAAAATTTCTTCAAAAGGTAAAGGTTGGCTGCCTTCTACATAAGTAGCAAAAAACTTACTCAATTCAGGAGAAATTAGTTGGCTAATCTTGCCGAATAATTCATCATCTTTAAACGAAACATCTTTGCCGTATTCTTGAGAAAGAAGGTGCATTAGTTCTTTTAAACCTTTTTTACCATTAGTTTGCTCTCTAATTAAAATGTCTAAACACAAACCGATTAATGCACCTTTGTTGTAAACATTCATGTATTCATCCTTATGTTCATCTAAGGCTTTTGCACTCATTACGGTAAATGGAAGCGTGTCATTAAAATTTTCGGCAGTTTCCATTTTATCTAAAATCATATCGAAATAAGCATCGGTAGAGATTAAACCTTGATACACCTGAACATGTCCCGCAAAATACTCTGTTACACCTTCGTACAACCATAAGTGTTTTGACATTTTGGGATGAATGAAATCGAAGTTTCCTATTTCTTCGGAATGAATGTTTAGTGGTGTAACTATGTGAAAAAATTCATGTGCAGCAACATCTACCAAAAAGCCTGATAATCGAGAAGGATCCATTTCAGGTAGGTAATAAAAAGAAGAGTACGAATGTTCTAATGCACCACTTCCGCCTGAGCCACTAGTACCTTCATACAAGTAAATGATAAAAGCATATTTCTCTACCGGCAGTTTTCCGCCCAAATATTCTTTTTGAGCTTCTAAAATTACCTTAATGTCTTTTGCTAATTCAGCAGCAGGAGCTACTTTGTTTTTAGAATAAACAGAAACCAAAATAGAAGTTTCGGCAATTTTAAAAGTAACCGTATCGGGTTGGTTATACATAATGGGAGCATCTACCAAATCCATGTAGTTCCCAATGGTATAGGTGTCAGTATTTTCTTTTGTTGTTATGTCAGTTAAACCTGTAGAGCCGTAAAAATTATCCGGACGAGTAATGTTTAACTCATATTGCAACAATTTCATATCGTCAAAATAGCCAAAAAATCCGTGGTTATTTAATACTATGTTTTCGCCTTCTTCTATGTTAGTTCCGCCCGGTTCAAACACCAATTCTTCCACTTCTGCATCCCAAGTATCTTCTACCCAATAACTGATTTTACCTAATTTATCTGCATCATGAATTTCCCATCTGTTATCATCTAGACGATTAACGTAAAGTACTTTTCCTTCTTTATCAAATGCCTGAAAATCCATCACGTACTGTCCAAAATCATAGATTTGGTAAGTGCCCGGTACAATTTTAGGAATGTTGTAAATGATTTTTTTCTTCGAAATAGCAGGTGGTTCTAAGGTTACTTGTATTAAATCATTATTGATTTTATTCAAATCCATGTAAAATTTATATTTTTCTTGAGCAAAAGAACTTGCCGAAAAAATAACTAAAATGCCAAAAAATAACTGTTTCATGTTTATTTAAATTAGTATGATGAATAGATAATGAACAAAAATAGAAATGATATGACTAAATTTGAAAAGAATTTACACCAATGGTAAATATCTTAGATTAAAGGAATTTTAATGAATTATTTGGCTCATTTTTTACTCTCTGCAGGCAATGCTGATTTGATTGTTGGAAATTTTATAGCCGATGATGTAAAAGGAAAAAAATACCTCCAATACCCTAAAGGCATACAAAATGGGATTATAATGCACCGAGCCATTGACGACTTTACGGATAGTCATCCTGTTGTAGGTCAAAGTAAAAAATTAATTAGGAAGCATCAACAAAAATTTACTCCGGTAGTAATGGATATTCTTTATGATTATTTTTTAGCCACTAACTTTCACCATTACAGCCAAGAAGATTTATTGCCATTTAGTAAAAAAACTTACCAAATATTAAATAGTCGTTTTGACATACTCACTCCCAAAACAAAATACATATTGCATTACATGCAAAAAAATAATTGGTTGTATAACTATTCAACTGTAGATGGGATAAAACGTGCTTTAACAGGGATGTCTCAACGTACACCATACCAAAACAATATGCACGTGGCACATCATTTGTTAAATGATTTTCATGGAGAATTATTAGATGATTTCAAGGTATTTTATCCTGAACTTCATCAGTTTGTTAAAAATATTGAAAACAAAAGTTTTAATTTTTCGTAACTATTAAACCAAACTTATTATATTTGTTCGATTATTATTGATGATTTACACAAACTTAACATAAATCAACTAAGGGTGAAAATTGACTGTAATAGTAAGAGTACTTGCTCTTAAAGTTGAATGCCACTTTAATAAAAATAGAAAATGAAAAAGCTCATCTTTATACTGTTCTTGCTGCCGGCAATTATGTTTGCTCAAAGTGCAAGAGATATTAATTTAGTGATACAAAAGACGTTAGATTTAGAAGTGTTGAAAAAACACTATAATGGAGATGAGATGTCAGGTCAAACACCTTTAATTATCATCAATGATGACAAAATACCTAACAACCTTATTGTTTTTAAATTCGACAAAAGGGTTAAGATAATGACATTTGAT
>DATGOR010000241.1:0-5312 GCA_035305805.1 Vicingaceae bacterium
TGACTTGTATGATGTGTTGGAATACGTTTTCAATGGCGATTATATTGCAATGACAAGAGAAGCCAGAGCCAAAGCAGCCGAAGCGACTATTTTTGCCTTACTCAACGACAAACAAAGAGAATTTATCACTTTCGTTTTGAGTAAATACATTGAAACAGGCGTGGACGAACTCGACCAGGAGAAATTACCAATCTTGCTGACAAACAAGTATCAATCATTGGAAGACGCAAAAGAAATTTTGGGAGATGTGGCAAACATCAGCAGACTGTTTATAGAATTTCAAGAACATCTTTACAATCAGAAAGTAGCGTAATGACAGAAACCTTGCTGTAAGCTTCCCTGAAAGTAGTCCAATTAACGTAACAATCTAAAGTGGTGTAATTTTAACCCTACCAATTAATTTACCCAATCGTTTCAAAGCAAAACAGCCTTGTTCATGAGTTTTTTGCTTAAAACCTGAGTTCGATATTATTTTAAAATACCTCATTTTAGGTATTGTAGGATACCTTCCCCCTTTTTACTTTTGTTATTTAGAATAAGTCTAAATAAAAAACAATAGTTTAAAAGCCTTAAAAAAGAAGTATTATGGCATCAACAAACGAACAATCAAAATACCTAACCGAATTAATACAACAATCAGCTAACCTTAAAATAGAGAATTTTGAGGAGTATTCCATTCCCGAAATAATTGGTTTTTTAAAACATAATCACGCTACTTTTATTAATAATTATTTACCCAAGATAGAAGCTTTGTTTCTTAAAACATTAAATAACTGCCCTAAAAATGTAGCACTAAATGGAATATTTTACCATTTTCTGAATTATGAAATATGTTTAAATCAACACATTAAAATTGAAGAAACTCAATTTTTTAAATACGCTGAATTGTTGTATAAAACCAGCATAGGAAAATCTTTACCCATGTTGTTATTTGTGCATTTTAGTAAATATAAAGTGGTAGATTTTTCTGAATTTCATGAAAATAACGAGTGCTCTTTACAACATATCATTGACGAACTCAACCATATCAAAACTTCTAAAAACTCAGGTATTATCACCCCTTTGGTACAGCAACTTTATAATATAAATAAAGAATTGAAAACCCATGCTTGGATAGAAGACAATGTGCTAACTAAAAGAGTAGCTGAAATAGAAGCAGCAATTAAAGGCTTTATACAAACGGCTACAAATTAATTTAAGTATGAAAATTTTAGATAAAAATAATTACGGACTTATTAGTAAATGCGAATGTTGTGATGAAGTGCAATTTCAGTTCGGAACATGTATTCTTACATTTACAAAAGAAGAATTTTTTGAGTTTGATGAGTTTTTTGACGAAATCAGAAAAGATATCAAACATGTTAACTGTAATGACAATGATAAACGCCAATACATTGTAAAAACAACACGCAACAATACTATATTATATTTATCATTTAATGAGTTGAAAGCTGCCATTTCACTGGTTACCAATGCTATGTTGTTGCTTTCCTTAAATGATATGATTGAAGTAAAGTAAAAATTATCAGATGAAAAAAATCAGCCTACTTTTTGCTCTTTTTATTAGTGTAAGCTTGATGGCTCAAACCTCCAGTATTACTGTAACGGATGAGCAAAGTTTACCTATACCAAATGCTCATATTAAAATTATAGAAACGGGAAAACTGTCGTTAACCAACGAAAAAGGAGAAACTACATTAAACTTTTTAGGACAAAGTGAACTAAATGTTGAAGTATCTTACATCGGATTTGTAAAACTAACTCAAACAGTATATCCTAATACAAATGTTACATTTCGTTTAAAAGAGGATGTGGTTTCATTAAACTCATTTGTGGTTACAGGGCAATACGCAGAAAATAATCCTGAAAAAGCAGTTCAGAAAATTACCATTATCGATCAAGAAAAAATTAATAAAATGGCAGCGGTAAATCTAACCGATGTATTGGAAAATGAAACTAACATCAGACTATCGCAAGATGGCGTTTTAGGAAGTAGTATGAGTGTGCAAGGCATGAGTGGTGAAAATGTAAAAATTCTTATTGATGGTGTACCTGTAATTGGAAGGCTAGATGGCAGCATCGATATTTCTCAAATTAACCTTAATGATGTTGAACGTATAGAAATTGTTGAAGGTCCTATGTCGGTAAATTATGGAACCAATGCTTTGGCGGGGGTGGTTAACATCATTACTAAAAAAGGAGGAAAAGACAAAGCAGGTATAAAACTCAATACTTTTTATGAAAATATTGGCACTTATAACATAGATGGAACTGCCCATTATAAATTTGGAAAAAACAGCACTTCCGTTAGTTTAGGAAGAAATTATTTTGATGGCTGGAAAGATGGCGACCCCTTGTTTATGGAAAGAGAGCCAATTGCCGATTCAACAAGGTTTAAAACATGGAAACCCAAAGAACAGTATTTCGGGAGGTTCAACTACCAGTTTCAGGCTAAAAAAGTAACAATTGGTTATACCTTAAGCGGATTTAATGAAAAAATTACCAATAGAGGAATGCCCCGAAAACCATACAATGAAACCTCTTTTGATGATTATTACCGTACGCTACGATTAGATAATGCCATTAGAGCCAACTATTCATTTAACAATAAAAAGCAGTTGAATGTATTGGCTTCTTACAACTATTTTCAACGTAAAAAAAATACGTACTACAAAGATTTAACTACTCTAGAAGAACAAATTACTACCAATCCTGCCGACCAAGATACCAGTACGTTTGATTTAATTAATGTGCGAACTACTTTCTCTAATGCTAACGATAGTTCTAAAGTAAATTATGAAATAGGTTCAGACATTTATTATGAAACAGCACAAGGCGTAAGGATAGATGGAAACAATAAGTTTATAGGTGATTATGCAGCTTTTGCAAGTTTAGAATACCGACCTTTTGAAAACACCACTATTCGTCCGGGATTAAGGTATTCTTATAATACAGAATATAAAGCACCATTAACCCCTTCGTTGAACGTATTGCAGCGTTTTGGAAAATTTAATCTGAGAGCTTCTTATGCCCGCGGATTTAGAGCCCCATCATTAAAAGAATTGTATTTTAATTTTGTAGATATTAATCACAACATTGTAGGCAGTCAGTTGCTCGAAGCCGAACATTCCAATAATTTTAATTTGGCAACGAATTACACCAAACTGATAAATACATATTTATTAAAATTTGAGCTTTCAGGTTTTTTCAATCAAATAAACAACCTTATAACGTTGGCTCAAAACAGCGGAACACAATTTACTTATGTAAATATTGGAAATTTTTCTACCAACGGAATGCAGTTGGGTGCCGATATTTCTCTTAACCACTTTAAATTTGGTATAGCAGCCTCATATATCGGAAGAGAAAATATATTAGCTCAAACCACCAATGTAGAAAAATTTAATTACAGTCCCGAACTTAGATTAAACTCCAATTATGAAATAAAAAAGTGGAACAGCTTCATTGCTGTGTTTTATAAATATAACGGGCGATTAAGTAGTTTTGCCATGGG
Organism: Vicingaceae bacterium; assembly: GCA_035305805.1. Taxonomy (GTDB): domain Bacteria; phylum Bacteroidota; class Bacteroidia; order Flavobacteriales_E; family Vicingaceae; genus BRH-c54. Next base: position 3,515 of record DATGOR010000241.1, read on the forward strand.
AGCCAACGATGAAGTTATTCAAACTTACATTAATAGTTATCAAATGGCAGACTTATCTATCGGAAAACGTTTTTTTAATCAAAAAATGGTTGTAACACTAGGTTCCAAAAATTTATTTGATGTGAAGAATGTAAATGCAATGGGAACCGGAGGAGCTCATTCGGGAGGAAGTACAAGTAATTTAGTAGCAATGGGGCGAACCTACTTTGCCAAATTAACTTTTAATTTAAGTTTCTATGAAAAAAAATAATAACTACAAACCACGTTTTCATTGGGTGTATTTTTTGCCCATTTTAGTATTGCTATCTTGCGAAAAACAAGAAATTGCTATAAAACCGCACGATCCCGGTAATGTAATAACCAGCAGCATAAAATTGGAAAACGATTATCGTTACCAAGTATTTTTTGATTTAGAAACCAATAAAGTAGTTGCTAGAAACCTAAAAACAGAATGGGATTTAGCTTTTGATTGTTCTTTAAATGGCAACAAAGTAATATTAAACAGTGCCAAGTACATGCGTGCTGCCAATACACAAAGTACTAATTTTGCTGCTATTAACGATACTACCGGTTATGAGTTTAAAATTGACATGCCATCAGGAAATTTAGACAGCACAGCTATTGGTAATTGGACACCTAACAATGTATATATAATTGAGGGTGGGTTTAATGAATTAGGTCAGCACTTAGGCTTTTATAAGTTTGAGATTATTGCCGCTAGTACAAGCCAATTTCAAGTACATTTTGCCAAATTGGATGGTACTAATGATTTTACCATGACCATCCCAAAGGATAATAATTACAATTTTACTTTTCTTTCATTTGCAGGAACAATTAAAAATATTGAACCCCCAAAAGAAGATTGGGATTTGATGTTTACTCAATATACCCACTATTATTATGATTTAGGAACATCGTATTTAGTAACCGGGTGTGTTACTAATAGGCATAAAGTCCTAACTGCTAACGTTTTTAACAAGCCTTTTGAGAGTATAAATTTTGATGATATCAACCAATATGTTTTCTACAACAATATTAATAGAATTGGTTTTGAATGGAAGGAATACAATTACAATACAGGTGTTTATGAAATATTTTACGATATGAACTATATTATTAAAAGCACAGAAGAAAAGTATTTTAAACTACATTTTATAGATTTTTATGACACTTTTGGAGTAAAAGGAACGCCTGTTTTTGAGTTCCAGGAACTTTAAAATGTTGGTTAAGAAATTCTTTGAGTCAACCTCTCCAACTCTTCTTGAGCTTTTTCCCAATCATTTTCAGCAGTTTCTAATTCTTTTTTTAGTGCAGTAAACTCATCTACCAATTCCTGAGAATAAGTGGCAGGGTCTAATAGTTGCTCATTTATTTTTTTAATTTTATCTTCCAATTTAGTAATTAAATCTTCCGATTTTTTAACCGCATTTTCGGCTTTTCTAAGTTCTCTATCTTTATTTTTTCTTTCTTCGTAACTGAGTTTATTTTCAGAAGTAGTACTTTTTTGTTCGGCTACTTGCTTTTCTTTTCTTTCAAACTCTTTAATAGAATCTACTTTTTTAGATTTCAAGAATTCATACACATCTCCTAAGAATTGTTTTACATTTCCGTTAGTAAATTCATACATTTCAGTAACTAATCCATCCAGAAAATCCCTATCGTGAGAAATAACAATTAGTGTCCCATCATAGCGTTTTAAGGCGGCTTTAAGAATTTCTTTAGATTTAATGTCTAAGTGGTTGGTAGGCTCATCGAGTACCAATAAGTTTACCGGTTCTAGCAATAATTTACACAACGC
>DATGOR010000242.1:0-9474 GCA_035305805.1 Vicingaceae bacterium
CCTCCATTCCCTTACAACAAGTTATTCATCAGCTAATGGCAACCAAACTGTTGGAGTATGCCGAACCATACTATCTACCTCAATTAACTTATACACCCAATGATCCTCAACTTAGTCAGCAATATTATTTAGGGCTAATAGATGCTTATAATGCTTGGAACATTAATCAAGGCGATAGTTCCATTACCATTGGTATTACCGATACCGGTTGGGAAACAACTCACCCTGATTTAATGAACAAAATTAAAATAAATTACAACGACCCCATCAATGGAATAGATGACGACAACGATGGTTATACAGATAATTATTTAGGTTGGGATTTAGGCATGAATGACAACAATGCTCAATTTGAGTCTATCTCTCACGGGGTTGCCGTTACAGGAATTGCTGCTGCCCAAACAGACAATGCTACAGGAATAGCCAGTGTAGGTTTTAAAACTACATTTTTACCGATAAAAATCTCTAATGCTACCGGTATTTTAACCCATGCTTATCAAGGAATTGTTTATGCTGCCGACCAAAATTGCTTTATCATCAATTGCTCTTGGGGCAGCTACGACAACAGCCGATTTCAGGAAGACATTGTAAATTATGCTCAAATAAATAAAGGAGCATTAGTAATTGCTGCTGCCGGCAACGACAATTCAACCGACCCATTTTACCCCGCTGCATACAATGGGGTTATTGCTGTTGCTGCATCCGATCAAAATGATATTAAAAATAATAATTCTAACCATGGTTATTATTTAGACATCACCGCACCCGGAGAAAGCATTTTTACTACTGTTAGCACTGCTTACGGCACCAACAGCGGCACTTCTATGGCTGCCCCAATTGTGGCCGGTGCAGCAGCCATTGTAAAAAATCAATTTCCGAGCTATACCGCTGCTCAGGTGGCTGCCCAACTAAAAGCTACCGCTGATAATATTGATGCTCAAAATCCAAGCTACATCCACCAATTAGGAACGGGTCGTTTAAATCTGTTTAACGCCCTAAACCAAACTAATGCCCAATTTGCAGACATCAGTTCCATCAAAATAATGGACCATAACAATGAAATTTTTAATGCCGGTGATACCCTATCCATCATCACAGAAATTACTAATTATTTACAGCCCATTAATGGTTTAACGGTTACACTCTCTTCTTCTTCACCTTATGTTACGTTAATCAATGCTTCAGAAAATTTTCCTACCCTCAATGTATTAGATACGGCTTCCAACTACCAACAACCGTTTACAGTGAGACTACTTTCGGGTATTCCGCTAAATGAAACCATCACTTTTCAGGCAACCATTACCAACGGCACTTATAGTTACCAACATTTTTTTTCCATTACCGTCAATCCGGACTTCCTTCATTTAGAAGAAAATTTTATCAGCACCACCATTACCAGTAAAGGCAAAATTGGCTTTAACGATGAGAATAACCTTACGGGAAAAGGTTTTGTCTATAAAGGAAAACAATTGCTTTACGAAGCGGGGTTGATGCTAGGAAACAGCAGCACACAAGTTTCTGATGCCGTAAGAGGCGTAAGTGCTCACGACCAAGATTTTGGTAGCATTGCCAACGTTGCTTTTCACCCTCCTTATGTTTCAGGACTCGATTTAAAAGGCGTAATGGATGACTTACAAGCTACCAATCCACTGCAATTAGGGCTAGTACAATATTCCTATGCATATAGAAACGCTCCTAACGACCATTTTGTCATCATTGTTTACGAAATTGAAAATCAAAGCAATGCCATTATTAACAACCTGCATTTAGGCATTTTTGCTGATTGGGACATCCTGCAACCCAATACCAATAAAGCCGAAACCGATATCAATAAAAAATTAGCTTATTGCTACGCCTTAGATAACGACTCTACTTACGTGGGCATTCAATTGCTTACCAACCATACTTTTGTAGCTTACGCTTTGGATGTAAACGGCAGCGGAAGCAGCATCAATATTAATGATGGATTTACCACTGCTGAAAAGTTTACCACGCTCAGCACCAATAATTTTACTGCAGGAGGTTTTTCCGGGGATGATGTAGGGCAAGTGGTTTCAGCAGGAAACATATCCTTACTTCCAAGCGAAAAAACAGTGGTAGGCTTTGCACTGCTTGCCGGAGATAGTTTGCTCCATTTACAACAAAATGCAGATGCTGCCCTTATTCAATTTAATAACGATGCTTTGCTAATAGACGATTTATCTGTTAACCCCTCTCCCCTTTGCTATCCTAATCCCACCAAAGATTGGCTGTATTTTAAAGATAACATGGCTGATGCTACTATTTTGGTGAAAGATGTGATGGGAAAAACCCTAAACAATGTTCGTTTTGATTTCCGCCAACAAGCAATAGATGTTAGTTCGTTGGCGAATGGCATTTATTTTATTCAGGTAATAGATCATAACGAAATGAAAACTTATCGCTTTGTAAAACAGTAAGCAAATGGACAGAAAAGCACATTGGCAAAACATTTACACTTCCAAAGCACTGAATGAAGTGAGTTGGTATCAGCCTAAACCGGAAACTTCCTTAGAACAAATTACCCAAAATTGTTTGGATAAAGATGCCGCTATTATAGATGTTGGTGGTGGCGATAGCTTTTTAGCAGACCACCTTTTGGCGTTAGGATACAAAGACATTACCGTATTGGATATTTCGGAAGCGGCTATTGAACGTGCTAAAAAAAGATTAGGAGAAAATGCTGCTAACATTACTTGGATAGTAGCTGATGTAACCCGGTTTAATCCTACCAAACAATACGATTATTGGCACGACAGAGCAGTTTTTCATTTTCTTACCGATAAAAACGACATCACCACTTACGTTGATTTGGTCAACCAATGCCTATCGGAAAATGGTAAAATGACCATCGCTACTTTTTCTGAAAGTGGACCAACAAAATGCAGCGGTATTGAAATTCAACAATACAGCAAAGAAAGTTTATCCCAAACCTTTGCAGCTCATTTTATTTGTACCAAGAGTTTTTACATCAACCACCTTACGCCTTTCGATACCACCCAACATTTTGTGTTTTGTAATTTTAGCAGGAAGTAACCCCTTGCATAAAGTAGGATGCTTACCGCCATCGTCCACGCTAGTGGTAAAGTAATCAATCGCTCACGCCACATACTTTTTCCACCATGTATTAAACACAATGATGGCCCAAACGGTTGCCGGGCTATCTTCCGGGTTATTGGAAAAAAGTTGTTTTTTTAATTCTTCAATAGCTGAAACATTGAATATTCCTTGATTATCAATAAATTGTTCGCTTAGCAAATCATCACAAATGGTACTCTTTAGTTCGTTTTTAAACCAATTGAGTAAAGGAACTTCAAAGCCGTGTTTTGGTCTATTATATATTTCTTGTGGCAATTCTTCAGCAAATGCATCCTGAAGAATTTTCTTTTTCATGTTGTCATTAATTTTAAAAGCTTCGGGCAAGCTAAAAGCAAAATTAACCACTCTATAATCTAAAAATGGCACCCGAACTTCCAAGCTGTTTGCCATGCTCATCATATCCACTTTTCTAAGCATATCGTTGGGTAAAACCATGCGAGCATCGGTATAAAGAACATCATTAATAGTACCTTCTTTTCGGAGGTATTTTAACAATTCATCTTTGCGTTTTTTATACACAAATGCATCATCTGTCAATCGTTGTGGATTAAATACCAGCTCTTCTTTTAATAAATAATTGGCTTTTTCCTCGTTAATGATGGACGCCCACAACCAATACCTGTCTTTATGCGAAAGATTAGCTCCCAAACTAAATTTATAAAACTGTCGGTTAAGGTTGCTCAATTTGGTATTCCTTGATTTGGGTAAAAATTTCCATAGCGGATAGCCGAACTTCACAAAAGTTTCTACCATGCCTTGATTCCTTATTTGAAATTCTGCTTTATGCTTATTATATCCCGAAAATATTTCGTCAGCACCATCACCGGAAAGTGCTACTGTAACATGGTTCTTAGTGTATTTACTCAACATATAAACCGCTATAGCCGATGAATCCGCAAAAGGTTCATCTATGGCTGCTAAAATATCGTTTAGGTGTTCATACATTTCGGCATTACTAAGCAAAAACACATGGTGATGGCTTCCTATTTTATCAGCAACAATTTGGGCATATTGGGTCTCGTCAAAAAAAGGCTCGTCTTTATATCCAATAGAAAACGTGTTCAAATCGTGTTTAAATTTCTTAGCAATCAAACTAATGATAGAAGAATCAACTCCACCACTTAAAAAAGTGCCAACAGGCACATCAGCTACCAATCGCTGCTGAACGGCATCGTGTAACAATTCATAAAGCATTTCTTTGGCTTTATCATAATTCAAAGCCGTTTTTTGGATGGTTTCTGTTTCAGGGAAAGGAATGCAATAATACTCCTCTTCTTTAATGTTTTCTATTTGATGGATGTTTTCTATAAACAAAAAATGTCCCGGAGCTAACTTCTTTACCTTTTGCAACATCGAAAAATGAGAAGGAATGTAGTTAAATTGTAAGTAGTTAAACAAACTTAGTTTATCAATAGACTTATCTATATCAAACTGCATAATGGCTTTCATTTCCGATGCAAAGATGAATTTTTTGCCGTCAAAATAATACAAAAGCGGCTTTATTCCATACCGGTCTCTGGCAACAAAAAGTTCTTTTTTTTCTTTATCGAAAACTGCAAATGCAAAAAAACCATTGAGCTTTTCCAAACAAGCTTTACCATAGGTAATGTAAAGATAAAGAAGCACTTCCGTATCGCTTTGTGTCGTAAAATGGATGCCTTTTTCTGCTAGTTCTTTGCGTAATTCCAAAAAGTTGTAAATCTCTCCGTTGTAAACCATTACATACCTGTTGGTAGCATCGATAAACGGTTGGTTTGCTTGTTCAGAAACATCAATGATAGACAATCGAGCATGCCCTAAAGCTATGTGGTCAAAGGTTTGGGTGGACTGAAAATCAGGTCCTCTTTTACTCATAACAGTGGTAGCCGATTCAATTTGTTTTAAATCAGAATTTTGAGAAGAAACTATTCCTACAATGCCACACATAAAATTTTGTCAATGAAACTCAAAGATACATTTAAGATTATAAAGATAATTCTAAATTGTATTTATTTTAAGATTTAATAGTCCTATCTTGTGGTAAAGTTTAAAAAATCAATAAAATCATGTTAAAAAAATCACTTCTTGTCATTGCAATTTTTGCATTCATTTTCAGTACTTTCGCACAATCCAGCAAAAACATTTCTTTGCTTTCCAACCTTACTTTTCCTTCTAATAGAGGAGACTTAAATGATATCTGGGGAATTAAAAAAGGCAGCAACGAATATGCTTTGGTAGGCTTTGAAACCGGAGTAGCCATTGTAGATGTAACAACACCTACCAATCCGGTGGAAGTGTTTTTTACTCCCGGAGCTAACACCACTTGGAGAGATTTAAAAACATGGAACAACCATGTTTATATCACCAATGAAAACTCAGGTGGACTGATGATTATTGATATTAACCCATTACCCGGAGCTCTTTCTGCAGCTAATGTAACCAACTACACAGGAAGTACTTACCCTTTTCAATCTGCTCATAATTTATACATTGATGAAAATGGCGTTTGTTATGTTTTTGGTGCCGACAATGGTGTTGGTGGTGCCATTATGTTAGATTTAACGAATAATCCAAAAACCCCTGTAGAACTTGGAAGATACAACACCTACTATTTTCATGATGGAGTAGCTCGAGGCGATACGTTATGGGGAGCAGCAGTAAACGATGGAATTTTTGTCGTTATTAATGTTGCTAACAAATCTAATCCTCAAACTATGGCAACACAGCCAACATCTAATTTTTTCACTCATAATATTTGGTTTTCGGATGATGGGCAAACTGTTTTTACAACGGATGAAAAAACAAATTCATTTATAGATGCTTATGATGTAAGTAACCTAAATAATATTACTTTTTTAGACAAAATTCAATCTAGTCCGGGGCAAGGAGTAATCCCTCATAACACGCATTTTTTTAATAATTATTTAATTACTTCCTATTACAGAGATGGCGTAACCATTCATGACGTTTCTGACCCTAGCAACATGGTTGAAGTGGGGCATTATGATACTTCACCACAGTTTAGCGGTGATGGATTTAATGGCTGCTGGGGAGCTTATCCTTGGTTGCCATCAGGTATCATTCTGGCAAGTGATATTGAAAATGGCTTATTTGTTTTAGGACCAACCTATGTAAGAGCAGCCTATTTGGAAGGAAATATTACTAACCTAACTACTTCTGCCGCTATTAGTAATGCCAATGTAGAAATTCTTGCTACTACTAATACTACTACCTCTAACTTAAATGGCGATTACAAAACCGGTACGGCTGATGCGGGTACTTATGATGTGGTTTATTCAAAATTTGGATTTTACCCTGATACGGTTTTTAATGTAGTATTAACTGCAGGACAAACCACTACCGTAAATGTTCAATTAGAACCCATACAAACTTTTAACCTGAGCGGTCAAGTGGTTGAGAATACTACCAACACACCCATTGCTAATGCGAAGGTTCGCTTCAGTAGTGGTCAGTTTACTACTGTGGTAACTACTAATACTTCAGGAAATTTTACCATCAATAATTTCACCCCTTCTACGTATGATGTAAACATTGCTCACTGGGGGCACGAGTCTATTTGTTTAAGTAATCAAACTATTAGTTCTTCAGGAAATCCTTACACCTACTCTTTGGCAAAAGGGTATTATGATGATTTTGATTTTGACTTAGGTTGGACCACCTCAACACTTAACAATCCTACATCAGGTTTTTGGGTAAAAGATGTGCCTATTGGAACTACTTTAAGTGGTTTTCCTGTTAATCCGGGGGCTGATATCAACAACGATTGTGGCAATGAAGCGTATGTTACCGGAAATGGTGGTGGACAAGCAGGAACAGACGACATTGATGGTGGTACAGTTTTGCTAACTTCTCCCACTTTTGATTTATCCGGTGCAACAGAACCTTATTTACATTTCGATAGATGGTTTGTAAATGGTGGTGGGTCAGGCAATCCGGATGACTCTATGGTAGTTATCATCAATAACGGTATTACTGAAGCACGTGTTGATTTTGCCGATGCAAATACACCTAATTTTGGAACATGGGTGCATAAAGTGATTAAAGTAAAAGATTTTATTTCACTTACAGCAAATATGCAGCTTATTGTTAAAGCTACTGATGAAGGCAACGGACATATTGCTGAAGCCGGTTTTGATGGCTTTCACATCATAGATTCAGCATTGGTAAGCGTTGCAGATGTAAATAAGAACAATACTATTAAGGTATATCCTAACCCTTTTAACGAATACATTACTATTTCATTGGAAGATATTGAAGTTCAAAATACGATGATAGAAATAATAGATATTACAGGAAAAGTGATACTACAACAAAACACTGTGAACAAAAAACAGATGAGATTAAATACCAATTTCCCTTCAGGTATTTATTTCATCAAAATTATTGGAGACAATGCACTGCTTAAAACAGAGAAAATCATTAAATTTTAGTTAACTTTCTTTTAATTGAAAAAGCTCCTAGTGATGAATCATTAGGAGCTTTTTTATTGGTTTTTAATCCATTAAGATTAACTTTGTCTTTTTATTTCTGTTAGTTATGAAAATGATACGTTACCTATTTTTTACATGGATGATGTTGGTGGTGTTAAACACATCAATAAGTCAAAATACCAACCTTTCTAATGCTATTTCATTTAATGGAGAACCTTTTTTAATGGTTAACCCCAGTAACCATCAACATATAGTTGTAGCTTGGATGAGTTTTCAATTGAACAATAACTTGGTAATGAAAATACGCACTAGTTTTGATGCTGGAGTTACTTGGACTACTCCTGTTACAATTCCGCATGTTGTAGCTGGTTATACCTCTGCCGACCCTTCAATGGCATTTGATAGTAATGGTAACTTATTTTTATGTTATATAGATTATAACGCTACCACTTTTCAAGGAGGAGTGTATATTGTAAAATCTACTGATGGAGGTATTACATGGGGAACTCCTATAGAAGTCATTAATGCTAATGCAGATGGCAATCAATATCCGATAGATAGACCTTGGATGGTAATAGACCAATCAGGTGGAATATATGATGGCAACATTTATATTACCACCATGCCTCCCTCATTTGTAACTCCTCCCAATAGGGCTTATTTTGTAAAATCTACTGATGGTGGAAACAGTTTTTCTACATGGAATTATTTAGATGGAGCCGGAGCACTTATAGGAAATTTTATAAATTCACCCATGCCTACTCCAACCATAAATAATAATGGTATTTTACAAATTGCTTATCCAAGTTATGTCGAAAGCCAAAATGTTTACCCTCAATTTATTCTAGCTACATCCTCCGATGGTGGCACTTCGTTTTCTTATCAACCCATGTTTAATGTTACCTCCAGTAACAATGACACTTTACCTAAAAAAGGTTATACCCTCATCAGTAATCCTTCCAATGCCAATCATCTAGTTTTTGCTTTTCCCGGAAACGACCATGGCGATTTGGATATTTTTATTTCAGAAACCTTTGATGGTGGTTCAACATGGAGTTTACCGATAAGAGTAAATGACGACCCAATTGGTAATAAGCGAATGCAAGATTTGGTTTGGGCAGATTTTGATACTGATGGCGACTTAGTTTTAGCTTGGCGAGATAGAAGAAACAGTAATGACACCACCTATACCACCTCATCAGAAATTTATGCAGCAGTTAGATGGAATGGACATCCTAATTTTTCAACTAATTTTTCACTAACGGATTCTAGTATTTCTTACCATACCATTTTAGCTCAAAAAGGTAACGATTTTATGGGAGTTAATATAATAAACGATACACTTTATGCCGCTTGGGGCGATCCCAGAAATGGATTTTTAAATATTTGGTTTCAGCGGGTAGATTTACAAAATGGAGGTGTTTTTATACGAGAATTAGAAAATGAAACAGGAGCTTTTAAAATTTACCCCAATCCAACTAAACATGCCATTTCACTCGATTTTTTAAAACTCGATTTAGATGGTGCGGTTCTTTCTATTTACAATCATTTAGGGCAACTGATATTTCAACGTAGCCAGCTAAATTTACTCAAAAATATTGATGTAAGTAGTTTTGAAAAAGGAACTTACACCATTAAAATCTCCAACAAAAACGGTAATTACATCCAAAAGTTGGTGGTAAATTAACGTAACTATTTAAACTTAGCAATAGTCGTAATTCCTCCTTTTACCGTATCGTTTAGCCCTACATTTAATTCAACATCTAAAGGCAAAAGCAAATCTACACGAGAACCAAATTTTATAAACCCACACTCATCAGTTTGTTTTACTTGTGTATTTTCTTTACCAAAAAAAACAATTCGTTTAGCTAAAGCTCCCGCAATTTGTCGGTATAAAACAGCTCTACCTAGATTGTCTTCAACAACA
>DATGOR010000243.1:0-5911 GCA_035305805.1 Vicingaceae bacterium
TTATCATCAATACCAATAACAGTAGAGTTCATACAAATTTCTAACCCCCAACTATTTAAACTTCCACCATCCCAGAAATAAACATCTTCAACAGTAAGCGTCCATGTTCCTTGTGGATTTTCACCATTAAAAGCAGCTAAAGCATCTTGAGGTTGGTAAGTTCCACCACCAACTGGAGGACAAGGTAATGCTCCCGGTGTTGCAGCATCATCAAAATTTACATCAAAATCATTTTCACTGTTACAGATTTCTTCCCATAAAGTAACTACTGTGCCTTGTGGACTTTGTAGAGTAATTATTAAATCTTCTATCCAAGAGTGTGTGCCTATTAAATCAATAACATTTACATCGTTTATTGTTCCTGATGTAGTAATATTTAATGTTGATGTTACTATTGCAGCACTATTACTAGGAATGGTTACAGGAACATTTGTACTCATAGCAGTAATACAATTACTTGTTGTGAAGGAATTATTTGAAGAAAAGTTTCCAGAGCCACATTGGTTATTTGGTCTTACTCTCCAATAATGTTCGGTATCAGCAGCAAGGGTTGATGATGTATAAGTTGCCGTTGTTAATCCAGTAGCATTATCAACTATGTTTGTAAAAGCAGCATCTGTAGCTATTTCAATTTCATACGATGCAGCATTAGGGTCTGCTTGCCAAGTAAATGTATAGGGTCCAGAAACGTTTGTAGCTCCATTTGCTGGGCTTAGTAAATTAATTGGTGTAAAATTGTTAGAATAAACATTTAAATTAATATTGGTTGATTTGGTGGCTGAAGTAGCAGTTCCGGTAATGGTTATAGTATGACTTCCAACCATAGCAGTTGTAATACCGGAAATGGTTACCACAACGTTGGTTCCGTTAGCTTGTGCAGTAGTAGGGTTGAAATAAACCGTTGTTCCTGCAGGGTTTCCACTGGCAGAAAATGTAGTAACATCATTAAAACCTAAAAAGGTATTGTAGGTAAAGTTGTAGGTGGCAGTTCCCGGAGCACAAACGTCATTATTGGCAGCTCCCGGAGCAAAATTCATCACAAATTCAGAAGCCTGAATAGTAAAATTAGTTGAATTAAGTGCATAAAAAATATTTCCTGCACCTCTTACCATTACTCTAGCATTATTGGTAGCACTTCCTGTTGGAACAGTAACATTTGCAGTTCCGCTATTAGGAACATTGGTAGCCAACGTTATTGGGTAAGTAAATCCTCCATCTTGCGATAAGAAAATATCTACATTTGGAGTATTTACTGCTCCGGCATTTGTTCCCGCAACATTCCATGTTATAGTTTCTGTGCTGCCTTCATTCCATGTTACAGCAGTATTTTGAGAAGTAACAGTAAAAGGACCTGAATTGCCATCAACAGTAACAACCATATTATCAATTTTGTTTTGACCTCCTCCGGAAAGATTATCTCTTGCTGTTAAAGCAAAATTCATGGTTCTACCCACATTAGCAACTGTTTCCCATTGGGTGGTAAGGTTTCCGGCAACAACAGCTGAAAGTTGAGGCATGTATCTATTTGGAGAAGTTGTTGGAGGCATAGACCTAAAAGCCGGGCTACCTGTACTAGTATTACTTACGCTGGTTTGAGAGTTAAAGCCTACATCGGCCTGTTCCCAACAAAAAGAAAGAGAATCAACATCCGGATCGGAGCCGCTTCCTTCTAGAATAAAAGCAGTTCCTTTTGGAATAGTATAATCTGCACCGGCATTAGCAGTAGGCGGAGTATTAACTATTGCAGTGGAAGTGTAACAACTTTTTGAAGCTACATTGGTAGTAACTTGTTGAATGTTGAAAAAGTGAAAATAATCATCGCTATGAGCCTGAACATCAGAAGCTCCTGTTATGCCTGCATAACCCATAATAGTAGAGCCACTTCCCGGTTCCATTTGTGCTCCGGTACCTTCACTTCCATTCATAGTCCAAGAATGGTTAGCTCCAAACTGATGCCCCAATTCATGAGCCACATAATCTACATCAAAGTAATCACCTTGTGGAGAAGAATGTGAGCTATAACCACTTCCTTTTTGATTGTTGACACACACACAACCAATGCAACCTGCGTTTCCATTATTAGAACCTTGATGTAATAGATGCCCAACATGGTAGTTAGGTTCGCCAATAACGCTTGATAAAGTGCTTTGCAGCTGACTATTTAAACTATTGGTGTAGGGATCTGTACTGGGATTGGTATAGACCACGTCATCGTTATTAGCTACTAATTGCATGGTAATTCCAAAATCGGTTTCGTAAATTCCATTCACCCTTGTCATTGTAGCGTTAATTGCTGCCATAGCTAAAACTTTGGTTCCGCCATGCCAAACGGTATATTCGCCTGAAGCAGATACTGCGGTCAAAAATGTTCGCAAAGTTTGGTCGTTTGCATCTTTATTGGGAGTTGAGTTTTTAATTTTTTTAAAATCTAAAGGAACATCGTCTGTTAAACAATTAAATGTATGTTGCTTTACATCTTGCGCATTTCTACTATACACCAAATAATGAGTGATGTCATTTTGAAAGGGTTCAATAAAAACGGTTTGTTTGTTTAATCTGATGAGCATACTGCTTAATCCTTTTTGGGGAGAAACACTAAAACGAACAATATTTCCAGTAGTGGTACTTTTTCCAAAATAAGATTTTATTTCAGGATATTTAGCTGCTAAATCTGGATGAAAAACAGAAGCTTCAAATACCTCAAATTGTTCTAAAACACCATTTACAACAGGAAGTGTAATAAGTACATTTGAATGAGATTGAGAAAAACGTTTCGGTGCATTTTGTAATGCTAATTCAAATTGTGAAAAGTTAAGTTGGTAGGCTTCTGCTTTTGTTGGAGTTTCTAAAGTGATTGTTTTATTGGCTAATGTTGATTTTTCCACTTTTTTCCAATAAGATTGAGCCGATAAAGTCAACACGTTTGATAAGATTAAACCAAATAGAGCAACTTTTTTTAAAGAAGTATTTTTTTGCATGACAAAAAGGATTAATGAAGCTATAAAGGTAAGCAATTAGCAAACAAATCCAATTGCATTAAGGATAGATAATTGAAATCCTAAATAATGTTCTAAATGAGTTTTAATCAGTTTTGCAATTTTTACAATAACTATTTTTTAACTCATCAAAAAAATTAAAACTCCTTACTTTCCTCTAGTTCTTCTTCGTTAGGTTGGGCAATTTTATCTAAAAACTTTCGAAGGCCTTTTTTCTCTTTCTTTTTTGGAGAGGTGGTTTTCTTAGTGTTATTTTTGTCTTCCGTTTCAGGAGTTTCAGATTCTTCCCATTCAATTTTTAGCCCATCTTTTTTCTTTGTTTCATCTTTCGTATTTGTAATGGTACTATCGTTTTTAAACCAACCAAATTCTTTGTTTAAAATACTTTTTAAGGTCTTTTTTTCTTCTTGAATACTTTCGGATAAGTTGTTTTTAAACCCTTCTGTGTCATAACCTACCTTGTAGTTGTTAATACTACCACTAATTTTTAGAAAGATAGTGGTTTTTCCTAGTCCGTCATCCACCACATATCCAAACTCTTCGTTTTGTTTTTTCTTCTTTTTAGCTTTGTTCCACAACACATCGTTTAAATCTACTTTTACTCTATAATCAATATCATTGTTAAAATGGTGTGTGCCCGAAAGGGTTAAATCTATGGCTGATGAAGCAATGGCTGTTTTGGCAATAGTAATTTGTCGGTCAGAGATCTCTATAGCAGTTTTTAGTTCGTTAAACTTTATTTGTTGCAATTCTTCTACTTCAATAAACTTGCTCAACGCCATTACAGGGGCATAGTTAAGTAGTTCCCCGTTCTTAATAATAATGGTAGAAGAAGCAAAAATTTTATCTTTGTCAACGTTTAAATTTTTATCCCAAACAGAAGCAAAATCAACATCCAAAGTAGCTTTACCTTTTAAGTTTTCAGCATCTATCGCATTTTGCCCGAAATTTTCAAATTGATAAAATAATTGGTGGAGATTGATATTGAACAGCTTGGCATTGCTGGTAATGAGCAGTTCGTTGGGAGTTTCAAAATCCAACGCAATGTTGCCTTTTATATCGCCTTCCATGGCTTTAAATGAAACATCTGTTGCGGAAAGTAAATGGTCTTCCAGTTGAATGTTTCCTACAAAATGGTGGGCGGTAAATTTTCTAAAAATAAAGGTATCAATTTTTGTTTTAAAGGTAAAGTGAATATTTTCGGGCAAGGCAATTTCTTTTTCGGAGGTGTTATTTTCAGCGGTTTGAAATAAAAAATCTTCTAACATAATTTTGGAAGAAGTGAATGAAGCATTGATGGTTAATTGTTCGTTTTCTACAAACAGATAAGCAGGAAGGTTTTTAAAAATACCTGAAATTTGAACCGGAGAGCGATTGACCGTTGTGATGAGCGAATCAATTTTTATTACATCATTGTTAAATACAAAATGTGCATTAGCATCTATTAACTGAAGTGGTTTTGCTTTCCACTTAAGGTTAGTATTGGTAAGCAATGCGGATCCTTCAGCATTTAATTGCCGCAATTCCGATGCTTTTACCTTTTGTAAATTACTCAAATAACCTTTGTAAGAAACATTTAACTGCAACGTTCCTGAGGCTGTTTCTAAATCGTCTAGCATAAAAAACTCTTTAGCCATTGTAATGTCAATATTGGCATCGGAATTAAACTGCAAATAAGGGTGTTGGAAGTTGCTAATTTCATAAGCACCTGAAATATGACCTGCACCAAAATCAGCATCAAAATCGGTAATGGTTAGCGTAGTGGTAGAGGCATTATTTTTACTGCCATTAGAGTATTTCCCTTTAAATGTGATGTTGGAAAGTTCGTAACCCGATTTTTTTTCTTTCAAATTGCCATTCATGATGGTAAAATCTGCTTCAACATGTGGGGTTTGTGTTGCTGAATATGTGCCCACAATAGAGGTGTTGTAATTAAACGTTCCGTCAGCATTGTAAGCAGCTAGTTTTTCTTGAGAATTTTTAGGAAGTAAGCTGAATAAAGTGTTAAAGTCAACATTTTCAGCTTTTGAAATTAGCTCTAAGTAGGGTTTTTCACCGTTTTGAACAACTTTCCCGCTGAGGTTAAACACGAGCTGTTCCAACGTAATTTCTCCACTTTTGATGTGGTAACTTTTTTGAGTGGTGTTTACATCCACTTTTGCCGATAAGCCAATTTTTTTATCTTTTAGAAACGTTTCGTTTTTATTATTGATTTGGTTAATGTGTAAATCTGCAACGGTTTTCATCCGATAATTAGTTTCATTAAAATTGCCTGAAAAACTCATTTTAGCAACTGAAAGACCTACATCTTGTTGTTTAAATTCATTCAAATAACTTAGCTCCATGTTCTTAAACCGAACATCCGATAATTCAAAGGAAACAGCTTTTTTCTCGTTGGTCGGTTGGCTTTTCCAAAAATGAAAATTGTCTTTTCCTTGTTGGTTAAAAAATAAAAATGCCGCCCCGTTTTCAATACTAATTTTTTTAAGCACGTAATTTTTATTCAACAAATCAATAATATTAAATTGAAAATAAACCGATTTGGCATTTAGTAAAGGGGCTTTATGGTTGGTGGAAGCAATAGTTACTTGCTCAAATTCTACTGATGCGTAAGGGAATTTTTGTAATACGGAAAAGTGTAAATCTTTTACATCAATGGGTACATCCACTTGTTGATTAATGGCTTCCACAATGTATTTTTTAATCTCTTTTTCATAAAAAGAAGACATTAGTATGCTAAATGTTGTAAATAGCACTAATACAGTAAGCAGGGTGTAACCTATAATTTTTAGCCAACGCATAAGGTAAGAAACGAAAAAAACAATTTTCTATTTCAAAATTAAATGCCTTTCAGCAGTAAATAAGGCTAAATAAAAGAAATAATTAACAATGAATTGTGAAGCTCCGTGAAGAAT
>DATGOR010000244.1:0-10431 GCA_035305805.1 Vicingaceae bacterium
AGATGGTTTTGTAATGGGAGAAGGTGGTGCTGCCGTAATCTTGGAAGAATACGAACATGCAAAAGCTAGAGGTGCTAAGATATATGCTGAGGTAATTGGTGGTGGCTTATCTGCCGATGCTCACCACATGACAGCTCCACATCCTGAAGGATTAGGTGCTAAAAATGTGATGTTAAATGCCATAGAGGATGCGGGGTTAACTCCTGAAGATATCGATTATATCAATGTTCATGGCACTTCAACACCATTAGGTGATATTGCTGAAACACAAGCAATTCTTTCGGTTTTTAACGATCACGCTTATAAATTAAATATAAGTTCTACAAAATCAATGACCGGGCACTTGTTAGGAGCAGCCGGAGCCGTAGAGGCTATTGCTACTCTTATGGCGGTAAAGGAAGATATTGTTCCTCCAACCATTAATCATTTTACTGATGATGAAGCTTTTGATCCAAAATTGAATTTTACTTTTAACAAAGCTCAACAAAGAGAAGTTAGAGCAGCTTTAAGTAATACATTCGGTTTTGGCGGACATAATGCGTCTATCATTTTTAAAAAATATAAAAGTTAATTGTTACCAATTTTCAAAAAGAAATCCCAATATGCGTTGAAATTAGAACGCATATTGGGATTTTATCCAAAAAAAATAGCCATCTATCAACAAGCACTTACCCATAAATCACATGTAAGTGATAAAAACAAAGTGATAAAAAGTAATGAACGCTTAGAGTTTTTAGGTGATAGTGTTCTTAACAGTGTTATTTCCCACTATTTATTTTCTAAATATCCTTTTATAGATGAAGGGCAATTAACACAATTGCGTTCTCGTTTTGTTAGTAGAGAAACACTCAATACTGTCGCTCTTAAAATTGGCTTAGGAGAATTGATTGAAAAGAAACAAGAAGACAAAAGTGTTAGTATTTTAGGGAATGCTTTGGAGGCAATTATTGGAGCTATTTATGTGGATAAAGGATATGATGAAACCAAAAAGTTTGTTTACAAACAATTGATTGGCGTACATATAGATAGTGATAAAATTGTAGCCAATGAAACAAACTTTAAAAGTAGGGTAATAGAATGGTGTCAGAAGAATAAAATAGATTTTGAATTTATTACAGATGAAAGCGAAAAAAATCAACGAAGTTTTTTTAGTGTTACACTTTTAGTGGGAGGTAATGAAAAAGGTAAAGGAGAAGCTTTCTCCAAGAAAAAAGCAGAACAACATGCTGCTCAGCAATTTTATGAAGCAATAAAGGAGGAATTATGATGGAAGAAAATGTATTGCAAGAAAAATGGGAAAAAGTATTAGCCAAAGTAGCCGACCGTTTCGGTGAAGAACTAGACGAACATACTATTTTGTATATTATAGGATTACAGGAATTAAACAAACCCCATCAGGTATTTAAAAAAGAAGAAAAAGTTGACATCATACATATTGGTATATGCACGGTGCTAAGTAAGTATGGGTACTACCGATTTATGGGTAAAGATGAAGATGGATGGCCTCATTTTAAAAACGTAAAAAAAATACCTTCTAATGTAAAAGGAAGAAAACAACTTTTACTAATGCGAAAAGCAATTGTAGATTATTTTGAAGAAAGAATTTGAGAGGCTTAATTATTTAACGATTACCGTTTCGTTGAAATTATTCTTTTTGCTACGTTGTCTTTTTTGTTCAATTTTCACCACTTTTTTACCACTTAATGTATCGGTAATAATTGGTTGTAGCATTGAATCAAGACCTTCTTTATAATATACTACTTCTACATCTAACACAGCAGAGTATTTAAAATCTATCATAGCAACACCACTGGCATCAGTTACAGTAGATTTATCCATTCTTTCTTCATCAACTACACAACTTCCACACTCAAAAGGGCCATCAGTTGGCCAAGCATGAACGGTTGCTCCAACTGCCGGTGTGCCATCTTCTTCAATTACAGTTACAATTAATCTCGGTCCTCTGTCTTTAGCACAAGACACAAATAAAATGGCAAACAAAACTGTAGCTGTTATATAGTTAACAAAAGGTTTCATGCGATTTGGTTTATTTATTTTTTAATATTAATTCTTAATATTGCAATGAACAAATGTAAGAAATAATATTATCATGTCAAAAAAAATTCTATTTAGTGTAATTGTGCTTACGTTAATGAGTTTCACTATGTTTCAATCATCAAAGAAAGAAACAAAAGTAGAAATCACAACTGATTATGGCTCAATAAAAATAAAATTATATAACGAAACGCCTCAACATAGAGACAATTTTATAAAATTAGTAAAGCAAGGATTTTATGATGGCACCTTATTTCACCGTGTGATTAGCAATTTTATGATACAAGGCGGGGATCCTGATTCTAAAGATGCTCAAAAAGGAGAATTTTTAGGTGAGGGTGATGTTGGCTATACCATCCCTGCTGAATTTAATAATCAATTTATTCATAAAAAGGGAGCACTGGCTGCGGCTCGTCAAGGAGATAATGTAAACCCCAATAAACGTTCATCCGGTTGCCAGTTTTATATTGTTCAAGGAAGGAAATATACTAAAGCAGAAGTTGACAACATCATTAAAAACAAAGCAGACAGAGTAAAATATACCGAAGAACAATACAAAATATACGAAACGATTGGAGGAACTCCGCATTTGGATATGGATTACACTGTTTTTGGAGAAGTAATAGATGGGTTTGATGTGATTGATAAGATTGCAGCAGTCCAAAAAGATAGAAGGGATAGACCAAGAGAAGATGTAAAAATGACCATTAAAATAATTAAATAATATTTTTAGAATGAAAGAAACCATTCAACAATTATTTACTGAAATTGAAAGCTCTTTGATAGAAAATAAAGAGCAGTTAGAGCAATTTCGTATTAAGTTTTTAGGAAGTAAAAGTGTAGTAAAAGGTCTTTTTGCGGAGTTTAAAAATGTACCAAACGATCAAAAGAAAGAGATTGGGCAGTTAATTAATGATGTTAAAACTAAAGCACAAATTAAGTTTGATGAAATTTCTGAAAAATTAGCCACTAGCGACAATGGGCAACAGCAACAAATAGATGTTACTAGAACTCCCTTTCCTAGCGAGATAGGCAGTAGGCACCCTATATCTTTAGTGCGTAGAGAAATCATTGAAATTTTTTCTAAAATTGGATTTACCGTTTCTGAAGGCCCTGAAATTGAAGATGATTGGCATAATTTTACAGCATTAAACTTCCCTCCTGAACATCCGGCAAGAGACATGCAAGATACTTTTTTTGTAAAGTCTGAGAATGGAGAAATGGCATTAAGAACACACACATCTTCTGTGCAGGTTAGAGTAATGGAAAATGCCCAACCACCCATTAGAACATTATCTCCGGGTAGAGTTTACAGAAATGAAGCTATTTCAGCACGAGCACATTGCTTTTTTCACCAAATTGAAGGGTTGTATATTGATGAGCATGTTTCATTTGCTGATTTAAAACAAACATTATTGTATTTTGCTAAAGAAATGTTTGGAGAGAAAACAAAAATCCGTTTACGTCCTTCTTATTTCCCTTTTACAGAACCTAGTGCCGAAATGGATGTTTCCTGTTCGGTATGCGATGGCGAGGGTTGTAATGTTTGTAAATATACCGGATACTTAGAAATCATGGGGTGTGGAATGGTGGATCCTAATGTGTTAGAGAACTGCGGAATTGACAGTAAAAAATACAGTGGATTTGCTTTTGGAATGGGTATAGAAAGGATTGCTATGCTTAAATTTAAAATCAATGATTTACGCCTTTATTCCGAAGGGGATATTCGATTTTTAAGCCAATTTAAGTCAGTACTGTAATGGTTTTAGGTTCAAAGGTTGCTTACAAAATCTATGTGGTTATTTTTTGACTACTTCTACTTTTTTGTAAACCCAACATGAAACAAAGCGTCTCCTTGGTTGACAATAGGAGAGTGGTTAGAACAAATAATATATCCGTCATGTTTGGCGGTAACTCTTTTTTCAAATTCTCCAAACGGGTCGGAAATAGTGCCTAACACAGCTCCTTTTTTTACAAAACTACCAATGCTTACATAGGTTCTAAACATGCCCGAAAAACGAGCTCGTATCCAAGTAGATGCTGATAAAGTTACCGGAGTTGTTTTTGGGAAATTTGCAATTTCTTTAGAAAAATCCCTCATCTTTAATTGGTGCATCACTTTTAAAGCTCCCGCAACGCCCACTTTAGTTACTACTCTATCTAAATCTAACGCTTTACCTCCTTCAAACAACAAAACTTTTACTCCTTTTTTAACAGCTTCACTTCTAAAAGATTTAGGCAAAACTTTTGATAATAAAATAAATGGTGTTCCAAAGGTTTCGGCTAATGCAATGGTAGCTTCATCTACTCCTTCAATCCTAATATGGGTAAAGTTAAACCGTTTGCTAGCTCCTGTATGGTAATCAATACAATAATCAATTTTTGGCACAATTTCTTTCATAAAAAAGTAGGCAAATCTACTACCCAACGATCCTTCTTTTGAGCCGGGGAAAACACGATTCAAATCTCTTCCGTCAGGAAATTCTCTGATTTGGTGTAAAAAACCGAATACATTTAGCACCGGAATACAAATTACTGTTCCTGCAGTAGGTTGATGGTAGTTTTTTGCAATAATTTGTCTGACAATTTCAACACCGTTTACTTCATCTCCATGAATACCTGCATTTAATAAGATGACCGGTCCGGGTTTTTTTCCTCTTGCTACAATAATAGGTACTTCAATAGCTGTTCTGGTATGTAAGCGAGCAATGTCTATGTTTAGTTGAACAGTTTCTCCCCTACCAATTTTTTTACCTAAAAAATGAAATACATCTGTATCCATATAGCTTAATGAGTTACTTCTTTAATTCAACTTGTAATAGTTATCATAGTTGTTTGTAAAAACGTACTTTCCTTTTGTCTTGATACAAAAGAAACAAAAAATCAAAGGTCGGTTTTTGTCATAGTGGAAATTTTCTAAATTTCTAATCTCTAAACCTCCTAAACTCTTTCTGCGATGGGCTTCACCCATACGCTATTAAATTTCACTCCTTCGGAGCTTTTTAACCTCAAACTTTTAACCTCCTAAACTATCACCTAACTTCTAACCACTAACCACTAACGCCTAACGCCTAATACCTTAAACATGCCTTTCAATATACCTAATAATGCTTTTGGCAATGTCCTTTCCTGTTGCTCCTTCAATACCTTCTAATCCCGGAGAAGAATTTACTTCCATAATTAATGGACCTTTTTTAGATTGCAACATATCTACACCGGCAATTCCCAAACCCAACACTTTTGCAGCTTTTAATGCTGCATTTTCTTCATCTTCGGTAAGCTCGTACAAAGAGGCTGTTCCTCCTCTGTGTAGGTTAGAACGAAACTCTCCTTCTTTCCCTTGTCGTTTCATCGCCCCTACAACAACTCCATCCACCACAAACGCTCTAATGTCTGCACCGCCCGCTTCTTTTATAAACTCTTGTACAATTACCCTGGCTTTTAATCCATTAAAGGCTTCTAAAACTGATTCGGCTGCATTGTTGTTTTCTGCCAATACAACCCCTACTCCCTGCGTGCCTTCTAATAATTTAATAACTAATGGAGCTCCCCCCACGTTTTTTATGATAGATTTTACATCTTTGGAATAATTGGTAAAAGCCGTTTTAGGTAATCCTAGCCCTGCTCGTGCAAGGATTTGCAAACTTCTTAATTTATCTCTAGAGCGAACCAATGCTTGTGATTCTGTGGCAGTAAATACTTTCATCATTTCAAATTGACGAACAACAGCAGTTCCGTAAAAAGTTACGGAAGCACCAATTCTTGGTATTACTGCATCAACATCTGTAAGCGGTTTCCCTTTATAGTAAACTTGTG
Source organism: Vicingaceae bacterium (assembly GCA_035305805.1). Lineage (GTDB taxonomy): Bacteria > Bacteroidota > Bacteroidia > Flavobacteriales_E > Vicingaceae > BRH-c54. The sequence continues at coordinate 5,872 of DATGOR010000244.1, forward strand.
GTTTCTTTTTTTCAATAATGAGGTCGCATTTGGTGTGATCTACCACTACCATTTCGTGTTTTCTTTTCTCTCCGGCTTCCACTAATCTTTTAGTTGAGTACAAGTTAGGATTTCTGGATAATACGATAATTTTCATGAATTTAGGGGACGTTTAATTTGTATCTTCTTTTTTAAATGGTTATAATATTATTTTTCAATGATAAATTTTTTAGTGCTGTATCTACCACAAAACGGTGGGTTAAAAATTTTCTGCCAATTAAAACACTAAAACGCATGCTTCCTCTTTCTGATAATGTAAAAGAAATAGGATACGTTTTATTAAACAACACTATTTCAGTTTCAATTTTATACCGCTCTTCTACCTGACCGTTAGAACTTTTAACCCTTTTTTTTGTAAAGGCGGCAAAAGTAATTTCTTTTTCGTGATAATTTTCATGTTCGGGGTCTAAAAGATTGCATTTTATTTTTTTTTTACCGTTTTCTTCAAATTCTATGATGTTGTGACAGTGTAAACTAGAAGTATAAGCTCCAGTATCAATTTTAATAGGAATGCCAAAAATATTGAGTGCAGGTAAATCAGCTACATCTTGCCTGCCAATAACTATTTTTTGTGTTGTCATGTTTTAGTAATAGATGATTGATAAATAAAAATAGTCATTATTCATTAGTTTGACGAAAAAACCACTCAATTTTATTGGCTAAATATTCAGATAGTTTTTGATAAGATTCTGCTGTCCATCCTGCTACATGAGGACTGAGGATAACATTTTCGGCATTTTTAAGATATTCAAAATCCTTATGATATGTGTTTTCTAAATCAAACGATTTACTTTCAAATTCTAATACATCTAAACAAGCTCCTAATACTTTCCCTGATTGAAGTGTTTTAACCAAGTCGTTGGTATTTATATTGTTACCTCGTGCAGTATTTATCAGGTAAATCTTTTTTTTAAAATTATTCAAAAAATTAGCGTTAACATAATGCTTGGTTTCATGCGAAAGAGGTAAGTGAATACTTAAAACATCCGTTTGTTCGAAGAGCTCTTCTAAGGAAACTTCGGTAGTATAATCGTCTGAATAGTCTTTTTTATATTTATCATAGGCAATTACTTTACAATTGAAACCAATTAATTTTTTAGCCAGTGCTTCTCCCATGTTGCCGTAGCCTAAAATTCCAACTGTTTTACCGGAAAGTTCTATACCTCTGTTGGCTTCTCTATCCCAAATGCCTTGTCGAACTTGAGCATCTCCTTGCTTTAATTTGTTGAATAACATCAGCAACATGCCAATAGCGTGTTCACCAACCGCGTCTTTGTTTCCTTCAGGAGAGTTAAATACTTTTATGTTTTTTTGTGCAGCATAAGCAATGTCTATATTTTCTAGTCCGGCTCCTGAACGGGCAATAAATTTAAGTTTGCTAGCCTTATCTAAAAAAGATTTGTCAATGGTAAAACGGCTTCTGATAACTATTCCTATATAATTAGTTATTTTTGTTTCAATCATCTCTTTTGACGAAGAATAATCGTGTTCACAAGCAAATTCCATTTGAGTTAATCGTTCTTCCAGAATAGGATGAACACTATCTATGAAAAGAATTTTATGCATACATTAAATAGCCGATAAAAAAGTAGAGAAAAATTCCAAAAATATCGTTGGTGGTTGTTATAAATGGACCAGTGGCTAAAGCAGGGTCAATTTTATATTTATGCAACATTAGTGGGATTAAAGTTCCAAAAATTCCTGCAAAAAATATAACAGAAATTAATGCGATGCTTACGGTAATTCCTAAAGTGAGGGATTCTTCAAAAAAGTAGTTGTATCCAAAAATTATTGCTGAACATACCACTCCGTTTAAGATGCCCACAGCCATTTCTTTTCCTATTTTACTCCAAACGCTGTTTAAACCTAATGATTTATTGGCTAAGCCCTGCACAATTAAAGCCGATGATTGAACCCCGACATTTCCTCCCATGGCGGCAATTAGAGGTATAAAAAAGGCCATTTCAGGATTGATTTTTAGTTGGGTTTCATAAATACCAATAATTTTTGAACTCACTATGCCGCCTAGTAATCCTACTAGCAACCAAGGGAGTCTTGCTCTGGAAATTATCCAAAACTTATCGGAAGATTCTACATTTTCGGAAATACCCGATGCTAATTGATAATCTCTTTCGGCTTCTTCTTTTATTACATCTACTACATCATCAATAGTAATTCGCCCTAGTAACCTACCCATTTCATCAACAACAGGTACCGATACCAAGTCATACTTTTCCATAATGTTTGCTACTTGTTCATCATCGGTATCAGGTGTTACGGACAAAATATCGTCATCATAAATATCTTTTACCTTATTATTACTTGGTGTAAGCAACAATTTTCTAAGAGAAATTCTTCCCTTAAGTATATCATCATCATCCACCACATATACGGTGTAAATTTTCTCTAACTCTTCAGCTTGTTTTTTAAGCTCTGTAAGGCAGTTGCCTATGGTCCAATTCCAATTTACTTTTGCTAACTCGTTTGCCATTAATCCCCCGGCACTATCCTCAGGGTAGTTTAGCAATTTTAAGATGTCCGATGCTTGCTCAATGTCTTCAATGTGAGCAATTACTTCTTCTCTTTTTTCATCAGAAAGTTCCCCGATAACGTCTGCAGCATCATCGGAATCCATGTTGTCAATAAATTTAGAAGCAATTTCTTGCGAAGAAAGGGCTTCTAAAAATTTTTCTCGGGTATCCTCATCTAACTCAATGAGTACATCAGAGCCTAATTCTTTCGGTAAAAAACTAAAAAAAGCCTTTGCTTGAGTAAGCGATTGCTCATCTAAAATTTCAGCTAAATCAGCAGGATGCAAATCTTGAACTAACATCAACACCTCTTGCTCTGCACCTGCGGCAACAGCATTATTGAGGTGGTCTAAAAAGTCTTTTGTTAATTCGAACTGCATGATGTAACAAGTATAAGGGTTGCAAAGGTATAACTTTCGAAGCGAAATTCAATAACAAATTTTGGTTGGATATATTTTGATTAATTTTGGAGGTAAAACACGCATCCAATAGTATGTCATCTTTTAAAGACCGTCTTTTTGTAATTATTTTTGGAACGGATACACGTGCCGGAAAAAACTTTGACATAGCATTATTATGGTTGATATTAGCCAGTGTTTTGGCAGTAATGTTAGAAAGTATTCCGCAATTAGAAGAAGAATACACTACCGCTTTTTTTCTGATAGAACTTTTTTTTACAGGAGTATTTACCATAGAATATTTTTTAAGAATTTGGGTGAGTCCAAAACCAAAAAATTATATTTTCAGTTTTTGGGGCATGGTAGATTTATTAGCAATTTTACCTACTTATCTTATTTTTGTTCTGCCAAACATTCATTTTTTAGTTGCTATACGTTCATTAAGACTACTAAGGGTGTTTAGAATAATAAAATTAGTAAGGTTTATAAAAGAAGCTAATACTTTAAAAAAGGCTCTAATGTCAAGTATTTACAAGACCAGCACGTTTTTGTTTTCTATTTTAACCATCGTAATTATTATGGGAACAATAATGTATGTAGTGGAGGGAGCCGAAAATGGGTTTACTAGTATTCCTCAAAGTATTTATTGGGCCATTATCACTATCACAACAGTTGGGTATGGTGATATTGTTCCTGTTACAGCTTTGGGTAAATTTATTTCTTCTGTAGTGATGATAATTGGATACTCTATTATTGCTGTACCTACAGCTATTTTTACTGTAGAAGTGGCAAGAGCCGGAAATGAACAAGTAACCTGTGGAGATTGTCAACATAAGAATAATATAAACGCATCTTTTTGTAGTAATTGTGGAAACAAACTCAACAAATAAATTTTTATGGAAATTAATGAATTTTTAGATTATTCACTTTTTAAAGTTGCCAAACATGAGTTTCGGGTAATTACATTAGTAACGCTTGTCTTGTTTATTTTAGGAGTCTTTATTGTTACTAAAATTGTAAGAAAAGCCATCTTTAATCGTACTAGCTTAGATTTGCCAAAAAAATACTCGCTTTATACTATTTTTAAATATATTGCCGTGGTGTTGGCAGTAGCTATAAGCTTACAGATAGTGGGGGTTGACATTACGGTTTTATTGGTTGGTTCAGCGGCACTTTTGGTTGGTGTTGGATTTGGGCTACAAAATTTGTTTGGAGATGTTACTTCAGGAATTATTTTGTTGTTTGATTCTACTATAAAAGTAAATGACATAATAGAAGTGAATGGAATAGTTGGTAGGATTGAAAAAATTAACTTACGTACTACTTCCATTATTACTAGAGAAGATAATTACATTATTATGCCAAACTCTGTTATTACTAACAATAACTTAATTAATTGGACATATAGCAACATTTCATCCCGATTTAGAATTGATGTGGGAGTAGATTATTGAGTAAAGCCCATCGCATAGGATTTAAAGTGTCGGAAGAATTAAACTCAGAATATAAAGCTTAGCAGAGTTATAAAATTTATGTTATTTTGCACACCTTTTAAAATAGCTTTTTATGCTTGTTGTTAAAACAGTTGTTGA
>DATGOR010000245.1:0-4840 GCA_035305805.1 Vicingaceae bacterium
ATTAAAGAAATTGGCGAAGAATTAGATTTGCCGGTTCATTTTTTAAGCAAAATTTTACAACTTTTGGTAAAGCACAACATTATTCAATCTACAAAAGGTCCTAACGGAGGATTTTACCTGAATGAATACAGTTCTAAAACAACATTAATCACTATCATTCAGGTAATAGATGGTCTTTCTTTCTTTCAAAAATGTGGTTTAGGCATGAATGAGTGCTCTGATCAACATCCTTGTCCGCTCCACGATGATTTTATAGTTTTTAGAGAAGGTATGTACCAAATGTTCTCTACAAAAACCATTGGAGATTTGGTTAAAAAAATTGATGAAGGAAATGCTTTTATTAGAAATTTAAGTTCAAAAAAATAACAATTTATATAAACAATTTTAAAACACTAAAAAATGAAAAAAGTAACCTTAAACGTATTAACCGTTAGTATGTTAATAGGAATGAGCACACTTATCGCTTGTGGTTCATCCGAAGAAGCAAAAGAAACAGCTAATGAAGCTGTTGAAGAAGCTAAAGAAGTAGTAGAAGAAGTAAGTGAAGAAGTAAAAGAAGAAATTTCTGAAAACAATGTAAACGGTGAAGAAATTTTTGCTGCTAAAGGATGCGTGGCTTGTCATCAGGTTGAAACTAAAACAGTAGGCCCTTCTATTAAAGAAATTGCTACCGCTTATGATGGCAACAAAGACGGATTAACAGCATTTTTAAAAGAAGAAGGTGAAGCTATTGTAGATCCGGCTCAGGCAGCAGTAATGCAACCTCAGTTAGCTGTTACTAAAGCGTTACCGGCAGAAGAATTAGAAGCTATTGTAGATTATATGCTTAGCAAAAAATAATTTTTCTATTTTTGTTCCTTCTATAAAAATTTATGAGGCATAATTCAAAGATTAATTGTACGGACTGTGTAAACACTAACTGCTTTATAAAAAAGTATTGCCTTACCTCCTCCGAACAAATCGAAAGAATTCACGAGAACAAATACATCAACAAGTACTCAAAAGGCCAATTAATTTTTATAGAAGGAAATTTTATTGATTCCATCAGTTTTGTTTTTTCAGGTAGAGTAAAAGTTTTTAAAAACGGAGCTTTCGGTAAAGATCAAATTATTCGACTTATTTCGGACGGAGACATTCTAGGACACCGAGGTCTTTCTGAGACAGAAAAATACAGTATTTCTGCATCAGCTATTTCCGAAGCTATGATTTGTTGTTTCGACAAACCTTTTTTTTACGAATTATTAAAATCTACACCGGAACTTACCTTTCATCTGATGTTGTTTTTTGCTAATGAGCTTAGTTACGAAGAAAGTAAACTTAGGGATTTATCTATCTTCAATGTAAGGGAAAAAGTAGCTAAAGCCCTACTAATTATTACAAAAAGCTTTGGTTTGAACGATAAAAATGAAATTAACTTTATGAGTGAAATTAGCCGACAAGACATTGCCGAATTGGTAGGTTTAAATTCCAATCAGGTTACTAAAGTTTTGGCAGATTTTAAAGATGAAGGAATGGTGGAAACAAAAGGAAAGAAAATAACAATTATCAATAAAAAAAAACTGGAAGAAATCATCAATCTATAAACTGATTTTAATCATACTTAGAACTTCCAAATTAATCCAACATTATTGACATTTATCAATTAAAAAAAATAACAATTTTAAGTACTTTGAACTATTAAAAGATATTTGGGTCTTTTTATATTTTATAAAGATTAATTAACCATTAAAATCTAAAAATTATGCTAACAAAAAGTCAAGCGAAAATATTCTTCCTAGCAGGAACAATAATTTTCTCCGTATTATTTCTGGGCTTGTCGTACGATACACATGTTAATAAACATGACGACCAAACCAATGCAGATAAATTAACCCCGGCAGTAGTGGCCGGAAAAAAACTTTGGGAAGATAATAATTGTATGGGGTGTCATACCATTTTTGGAGAAGGTGCCTATTATGCTCCTGAATTAACCAAAGTAATTGAACGCAGAGGAGCTCCTTACGTAAAGGGTGTTTTAATGTCTCCTACCCCATGGGGAGAGCACACCAGTGGTCGAAAAATGGTAGCCTATGGTTTTTCGGAAGAAGATGCTAACAATCTTATTGAATATTTTGAGTGGATAGGAAACGTTGATTTAAACGGATTCCCTGCAAAACCGAAATATGAAATAAAAAAGAAAAATTAATGCTAACCTTTAAAATTATACGTCATGAAATTTAAAACACAAAAAATAGCTTACTGGTTCTTCCTTTCGGCATTAGGACTACTAGCATTACAAATCGTTTATGGATTCATTATGGGTTTTGCCCACATGGGTATGGACGGTTTACACGATTTTATTCCATTTAATACGGCAAGAGCTGTACACACCAACTTATTAGTTTGTTGGCTATTACTAGGATTTATGGGGGCTGCATATTACATCATTCCTGAAGAATCACAAAACGAGTTATACTCACCTAAATTGGCTTACATACAACTTATTAGCTTTTTAGCTGTAGGTGTTACTGCTATTATTGCTTATCACTTTAATTGGTGGGAAGGAAGGAAATTTTTAGAAATACCTCGTCCATTAGATTACTTGGTAGTAGTAAATGTACTTGCCTTTTTATTCAATATTTTAATGACTTTATTTACCGGAAAAAGACAAACCACTACCTCTTTAGTTTTAGCTATGGGGCTATTGTTTTCTGCCCTACTCTACTTACCGGGAATGATTTGGTTTGATAGCCAAACCTTAGACTCTTTTTATAGATGGTACGTAGTACACTTATGGGTAGAAGGTGTTTGGGAGTTAATTATGGGAGGTATATTGGCGTTCTTATTAATAAAAATTACCGGAGTTGACCGTGAAGTGATTGAAAAATGGCTTTATGTAATTGTAGGATTAACCTTCTTATCCGGTATTTTAGGAACAGGACACCACTATTACTATATTGGAGCTCCATCTTATTGGTTATGGATTGGTGGGATTTTCTCTGCACTAGAACCCTTAGCATTTTTAGCTATGGCTCTTTTCGCCCTTAATATGTACCGAAAAGGTGAGAAAAAACATCCCAATAAAACTGCCCTTAATTGGACACTTGGTGCTGCCATCACTTCATTTGTTGGTGCAGGATTATTAGGGGCTGCCCATACTTTACCCAATGTAAACCTATACACACACGGAACATTAGTAACTGCCATGCACGGACACATGGCATTTTGGGGAGCTTACGCCATGATAGTTATTGCTATTATTTCTTATGCTATGCCAAATCTTACAGGAAGAAAACTTTACAACAACAGTATTTCTCAATACGCATTTTGGTTAAGTAATATTGGCATGATTGGAATGACTGTAGCCTTTGGGGTTGCCGGTGTAGCTCAAGTGTATTTAGAAAGAATTTTAGGGGTAGATTTCATGGAAACCCAAAAAGAAATTGAACCTCACTTTTTAGTTTTAGTTTTAACAGCTAGCGGCTTTGCCACAGGAGTTACTTTGTATATCATTAACTTCTTTAAGCACGGCAAACCAAGCGATGAAGCATTAGCAGTTTCATAAAAATTGTTTTTGATTGATGAAAAGTCAGGGGGAGGATACTCGTTCATAATTCTCTTTTCCTCCCCCACTTTCACAAAAAAACTTAATTAATCACCTAACTAATATATTATGGAAACCATATTTTACAAATCAGTAGGCAAAGAACAAGATATCTTTGAACACGCTTATAAAAATCAACTACCTTTATTATTAAAAGGACCTACAGGCACCGGAAAATCAAGGTTCGTGGAATTTATGGCTCAAAAAATGGGCAAAAAACTTTACACGGTAGCTTGTCATGAAGAAACCTCATCTACAGATTTAATTGGACGTTACATACTAAAAGGAGCTGAAACTGTTTGGATAGATGGCCCTATGACAAGAGCCGTAAAAGAAGGTGCTTTTTTATACTTGGATGAAATTGCAGAAGCTCGTCCTGATATCATTGTAGCACTGCATTCTCTTACCGATCACCGTAGAAGTTTGTACATAGATAAGACAGGCGAAATCATTACAGCCGATGAAAATTTTATGTTAATTGCTACTTACAATCCTGGTTATCAACGAGGCTTTAAAGAATTAAAACCATCTACTCGTCAGCGTTTTGTGTCATTATCATTCAATTATCCCGAAAAAAATATTGAATCGGAAATATTAATTAAAGAAACCGGCATTGAAGATGACGTGGCAAATAAACTGGTAAAATTGGGAACTAAAATTAGAAATTTAACAGAGCTGGGTTTAGCCGAAACAGTTTCTACCCGTTTATTGGTGGATGCTGCAAAATTGATTAAAAGCGGTTTACCTCATCGACTTTCCTGTGATGTAGCCATTGCAGAACCTTTAAGTGATGACGAGGACACCACCAACGCCATTAAAGATTTAATTAGTTTGAGTTTGTGAGGTTGAAGTCGGAAGACGGAAGACGGAAGACGGAAGACGGAAGACGGAAGACGGAAGTCGGAAGATGGAAGATCTGAAATTAACAAAAAACTTCAAACATCAAACTTTAAACTTTAAACTTTTTTAAGCATGGAAATAGACCAAATATTATTCAAACGGTTTTATAAGTTTTATAAAAAATTTACTGAAAAAGTAGATGAAGATGAAATTGCCCGTACCGTAAGTTTAGAACCTTTAAAACCTCGTTTAACTTTGCTAGCTAGAGCCTTAACTGGACTTCAGAATGAAATTATTACTTCAGAACGAGAAGGTGGTTGGTCGGGGTTAAATTTTTACCTTCCTGAAAAAATTGCTTTTAACCTTACTACCGAAGAAAATGTCAATTTTTTTCTTTTCAGAACGCTATATTTATCT
>DATGOR010000246.1:0-3655 GCA_035305805.1 Vicingaceae bacterium
AAGAGGAGATGTTATTGGTTATGTTGGAAATACCGGTAAATCGGTTGGTCCACATTTGCATTATGAAGTGAGAAAGAATGATATACCAATTAATCCAATCAACTTTTATTTTAATGACTTATCGCCTGAAGAGTTTGCTCGCATGGTAGAGCTTTCTAATGCTCCATCGCAATCGTTCGATTAATGGGGTTATCCAATAGGTAGCTTTGTTTTAAGTATTTCAGTTCGTCCGCTAAACTCGGACTCCAATCTCACAAACATTTCCTCGATAGGCTCGGTAAAACTGACTCGTTTGTCTTATATTCTTACGCCTATAACACAAACATCGTCAACTTGTTGTAGATCTCCTTTCCATTGCTCAAAAAAGTTTTCTAAATGTGTCTTTTGTTCATCCATGGTAAGATGTTGGATTGATAACATTATTTCTTTTAAAGGAGCTTTTTTTAGTTTTTTACCTTTTTCTCCCCCAAACTGATCGGGATAGCCATCGGTTAGTAAATAAATGGAGTCGCCTTTTTTCAATTCAATTATATGCGTATCAAAAGGCTCGGTTTTGAAGGATTTACCCACAGGTTGTTTGTTGGGTTTTAATTCAATAAGTTCAAAGCTGGAGGTTGGAGATTCGAGATTTCTAATTATCCAAAGCGGATTATTAGCACCGGCATACTTTAGGAGGAATTTTTGTTCTTCGCTGTCTGCCCTTATGCTGTATTCTAGTGAAACTAGTGCTATATCCATTCCGTCTTTTACATCTTCTTTACTTTTGGCAAACCGCTCTATTACCAAATCTCTTGTTCTATCTAAAATTTTACCGGGGTCGGTAATATTGTCCTCCAACAAAGCTTTGCTAAGAGCATTGCTGCACATTACACTTACCATGGCTCCGGGCACACCATGTCCGGTGCAATCTGCCGCAGCAAAGAAAATACGTCCCTCTCCAGCCCTCTCCGAAGGGGAGGGAGTTAGGGGGAGGCTCTCCAGCCAATAAAAATCGCCCGAAACAATATCTTTTGGCTTAAAAATCACAAAACCATTTTTTAGGTTTTCAATCAAATCTTCTTTTGAAGGTAAAATAGCATCTTGTATTCTTTTTGCATAATTGATACTGTCGGTAATCTCGGTATTTTTTAATTCTAGCTCATTATTTTTTTGATGAATGTCTTTGCTTTGAGCTTCAATGATGTTGTTTCGCTTTTTTAGTCTTTTGTTGTTTCTGATGCTGTATAAAATCAGAATTACGGTAAACAATAAAACAATAGAAATGGAAAGTACAACTAAAAAATAATTTCGTTGTGATGCTTTACTTTGTTTTACTTCTAATTCTAAAATTTTATTTTCTTGTAAATGTTGTTGTATTTCGGCTTCTTTTTTTTCGGCAACGGCTGCAATTTTAATATCTCTAAGTTTATTATATACTTCTTTTGATAGAATAGAATCTTTTAAATCATAAGCTTTTAGTAAATATTCATAGGCTTTTTTAAATTCATTTTGTTGAAACAATAGTGCTGATTTTTTATGATAAAAAAGCTCTATATCGGTGGGTGAACTTCCGTCTGTGATGGTGGCAAAACAACTGTCTAAGTAAATATTAGCCAGTTGTAGTTGAAGATTATCGGCATAATTAACCGCTGTGTTGAGGTAGTAAATAAATAGTAAATCTTTGTCATCCTCCAAAGAAAGGTGTTTTCTAGCTTTTTTATTAAAATAAAAAGCAGAATCAATTTGGTTGAGTTGATAATATAAATCGCCAATGTTTACCAATATTAGTCCTAAATCTCTGTTGGTAGCATTCTTATCTAAGAATTTTTCAGATAATTGGTAGTAATACAAGGAGGAGTCTAATTTTTCAAAATGCTCAAAAGCAATAGCAACATTATTATAAAGCATACTCAAACTAGCAGAATCGTTGGCATTTTTTGCTGCTTTAATGCCGTTAAAAAAGGAATTTAATGCAAATTCTTTGTCGGGAATTTCCAAGTAAATATTTCCTTGAAGATTGTAAGCATTAATAATACGGTTGAAATCATTTAATTCTAATGCTAAAGTGGTGGCTTTATCAGCATATTTTACTGCTTCCGGAAAATCTGATAAACTAAGGGCAGCCCAGCCTATTTGGAGGTAAGCAGAAAAATATATGTTTTGGTTATCGCAGTTTTTTGCCAGTTCCAACAATTCAAACGCATATTGCTTGCTTTTTTCGGCATGGGTATAATAATAATCATCTGCTAATGCGTAAAGTGAATCGTGTTGCTGTTGGCATTCCGAATTTAAAGTGTCTGATTTAGCTGATAGCTGAAAAATACAACAAATAAATAGGAAGGTAAAAGTTATATGTAAAGATGATTTTAGCAAACAAAAATGGTTTTTTCAAAAGTAGCTTAATTTTTTTAATTGTTGAAAGGAAGTTTTGTAATCGTAAAAAAACTGCATTTTTTAAAAACTATAACTATAAGCTCCATCTGTTGGTACTGCCCACAAGTTGATGTTTAATTTTTTAGCAGCTTCTTGAAATTTTTTTACAGTATAAAATGAATTAGAAGCATCTAAAATAACTTGCTTCGGTTGATAGGTTTTTAGTATTTCTTCTAAAGAAAAATAAGGATTTTGAGTAACGATTAAAAAATCTAAATTCAATGGTTGTTCTACGGGATTTAATTTAGCATCAGGAAACAAAATAACCATGCGTTTATCTAAAAAACTAATATAATTTCGTTTAAAAAAAAGTTGTTCATTATTTACTTTGTACAAAGTAGAAACCTGAAATTGCTTGGAAAGATTTTTTAAAGGAATGATTTTTTCATTTTCTACCCCATGTTGTATCCAGTTGTTTTGTACATGAAAAAGCATTTTGTTTTTGCTTTCATATAGTTGGATATCAGAAATAAGCACATTGTCTTTTCCTTCTATTAGGTTGATGGCTGAATGTTGCGGAATATTATACACTACTAAATGACGTTGTTGTACTTGCTGAGTTTTATCCCAAAGGCGGAATCCGAAAAGCAGAATGAAACATACCGTAGCCCACAAAATATAAGATAATTTTTTGTAAGCTAATGCTACAAGAATTAAAACTATTGCCAGATAAGTAAGGTAGTTATCCAGAAGTGTAAATTTAATGTTTTCCGTAAGGGCATAAGGCAGCTGCTCGATGTACAAAACCGCTTTGTTAAGTCCAAAAACAATCCAATTGAGCAATTGCCCCAACCATTCGTTAAGCACGGGGACTTCTGATAAAATAAGCGTAACAATACCACCATATAAAATGGCAATTCCGGCAGGAATTACAATTAAATTGGAAAAAATAAAATAATTCGGAAATTGATGAAAGTAATATAACCCCAGTGGAAAAGTAGCAATTTGGGCAGCAATAGAAACCGCAGTTATGTTCCATATTTTATCTAAAAACCAGTGCTTTACATAAAGTAGGTGATAGATGTACGGATGAATTACTACAATACCAATTACTGCCAAGTAAGACAGTTGAAAACCTACTTCCATAAGTAGGTAAGGGTTGATGATGAGCAAAAATAAAGCAGAAGCTGCCATGGTATTAAAAAATACGTGATTGCTTTTGGTGGTTTTCGCAGCCACTAAAAAACTGAACATGGTAGCAGCACGCATTACCGATGGTGACAACCCTGTTATTAATGCATAA
>DATGOR010000247.1:0-3376 GCA_035305805.1 Vicingaceae bacterium
CCAGTTATCATTTGCTGATTGACTATGTGAAAGCCCCCAAAATGCCGCATTAGCACTCCAACCTACATCTTTTCCGCCTAATCCTTCTAACACGTCTGCATTACCCCCATAATTATCATGTGCTCCAAACCCTACACCAAGAGAAGCTCCCGGTATTTCGGCATTTAAACCAAAACCAAAATCACCGGCTAAAACCAGTGCCATATAACTAAATTTGGGATATTACTCTTTTGCCTTTATTCAGTTAACAAGCCTTCCGATTCTACTTGATATGTATGAATCTTGATTGAATCTGTGGGGTCCTTAATTAAATAGAAGGTCTCTTTAGCGTTGTGTTTTTCCCTCTTCACATCATAGACGAATAAATATTCTGATATTGCATGTCTACCTTCTACAATATTGGTTTCCCATTTTAAAAGACTCTTTTCCAATATTTTGCCTAATTTTAAATCTACTAAACTATCTTGTTTTAGAAAAACATCTTTCGGTGTTTTTTCAAAAAAAACTTCACTAAACAATTTTAAATTATCATCTCGTTTATTTGATGCTAAATTATCAAAATAGGTATTTAAAATTTTTTCGCCTTTAGCCTTGTCACTTTCTGTATTTTTTCGTTGTACATTTAAGTTATTGCACGAAAAACTTATTGACAGGATAGCTAACATTAATAATCTTTTCATTTACTAATACATTAATTGTTATTTACTTTTGGAGGCTTGGATAGTTTTGTAGAAACACCATTTCTTTTAGGATCGAAGCAGTCCCATTGCATATAATAAACAGTGTCTTTTTTATGAATTTCGGTAATTAAGTTTCCTTTCTCTTTAATCAAAGTGTCACCCTTATCCCATAAGTAATAAAATTCATCATACCATCTAAAATTGCTTAAATAAATAATAGTGTCAGTATTTCTTTCTAAATACCCCCCTTGTAAGTTGTAGAACCAATTTCCTCTACGATACGTTTTTTCTGGTTTCTCTGATAAAATCAAGTGATAATTTTCTTCTTTAATTGAATTTTCTATTTTTTCGCAACCCTCTTCTGTTCTGCAAGAAAGCAAAATAGAAGTTATAAAACTTATAAATAAAATATTATATCTCATTGTTATCTATTAAACGAATTAAAATAATTAGTAATCATTTGATATATTTCACCTGATGAATAGGTTCTTCCTTCACCAGCCCGTACTCCTGAACCTAAACCTAAACTATATTTATCTACACCTCTGTCAATAATTTGCCTTGATTTTGGATCAAGTGGAGTAGAATATCCTCCCATCAAAACATGACCCGCATTAAAATCATAGGTAGGTCCTGATATACCTCTAAAAACATTAACATCTGATTTATTATTGTATAAATCAAAAGTTGCGCCTGCACTAAAGCCCGCACCAGTGTAACCTGCACCACCAGAGTACGAAACAAACCAGTCAAAGTTATTGTAATTATCTAACACCAAACTAAAACCTACTGAACTTCCCCAAGCTCCTGCACTAAGCGAAACACCAAAAGCATCTGGTATCCATGGTCCATACGCTCCGGAACCATATCCGGTAACAGCCGAATTATTATACAGAAAATCATAAATACCAAAATCTACATTACGATTAAACCAATTTACAGCGTGTCTAAACCCTGAACTTGAATAGGCGTTTGTGAAATCAGCCGACAACTTAGTTTTCCAACCTGATTCATTACTTGCTGACGAATTGCTATTAGATGAACCACCACCACCTGCACTGCTATAGTCCATAATCCATTCTCCGTCCATTTCATAGGTTTTTAAAATCTGATCACCAACTTGCGAAATCATACTTCCACCATCATTAATATACCAGTAACTATTTTCCCAGTCATAATCAATGAAAGCGTCAGACAATCCATTGCTTAATTGATATGCACGTGCGGAAGCCCAACTTTCAAACAAACCTGTTCGATCTTGCCAAAAAACCGGGTTGTTAAATCCGTAACGGTAAGGAGTGTAATTAGGTGCCATTTCACTCAAAGCGTCCATTACGTTAAAACGCCCCAATGCAGCATCGTACTGGCGGTAATCGGTTTCAGTTAGGTTAAGCCCAAAGCTGTCTTCGTATTCGCGGTTCAACAGCTTGTATTGTTACCGTCCTGCACAACTTTTTCCCTCGCGCGAGCTTCCGGATTTTTCCGTGCGACACTCAATTTACAAAGAACTTAAATGATTTTTTGCCAAAGATAATTCTTTTTCTTTAACAGGTTTTTCAATTGAAAAGAAAAAACTTTACCGCTTAAAAACCTTTTACATAACAGGAAATTATAGTTCCTAAAGTCAGCTATAACTCTATTTTATGTAAAATAAGTTCTCGGGCGAAGCCCTGCGCTCCTTATACGGCTTTTTCTCTGCAAAGTTTTTTCTTTTATTTATCGCTCGATTTTTTTGATCGGATTAAAAATCCGATTAAAAAAAATGAGCCAACAACCGTAGGGCGTTAGCAAAAAGTTCCGTTAAACTCCCCAAGGGCAAGGTTTGATTTTGTAGACGGTTTGTTAAAATTGGCTATCCAAAAACACATCTTGCACTACAATTTCCGACAATCATTTCTTTAAAGTTTCCATTTTTGTGGCAAGAATAGTTTTTGTATAATTTGTTAAAATTGTAGCCACAAAAACACATCTTGCATTATAAATTCCGATAGTCTTATTTCTTAACACTCTCATTGTCAGCTTTTATACAATTATATATTTGTATAATTCTATATTTATATAAATATATATTTCAATAATTATATAAAAATCTGCTTCTTAAACAAGGAAAAACAGCCTTGAGCTAAACGGCTGGGCATTGACGGTTAGGAAAGCCCAAGCTGGCAGCGAGCCGACCCTGCGAGTGGAGCAAGGGGGTTGCAAAAGAAAGGCGTCAGACGGTTTGCAGCTCTGTGAAGTGTGGGCTGGCACAGGTTTTTGTTTATCTTACAAAAACTGTGACAGCCCTAAACGCACACACAAGGGCAACTTTGCCGAAGGCTACAACACGGTTGCCCGAAGCCCACAGCGACCGGCAGGCGAGCAAAATTATGGAAGGCGGTGGACGTGTTGCTACTTTGTGTAATGAAGCTTCAGCGTAATGAAGCAAAGGGGCAAAAGCGGACAAAAGAGCCTGACGTGAGGAGTTTGCAGCGTACTGCAAAGAGTATGACAAACTTTTAACCCGTAGGGCGTTGCTGTTCTTTTTTATACTTTGGTGTTTTATTTTCAATTGAAAAAAAAGTACTGCAACGGTTTGGCGGAAGCTTTGCAAAGCAAAAACGAGGAACACCGCTTTTCCTGCTCTTTGATTATTTTACAGGATGTAGTTTATCAATAGCCGTTTTAAGTGCATTCAATCCGGATTGTCTGTATTT
>DATGOR010000248.1:0-2708 GCA_035305805.1 Vicingaceae bacterium
AGCTTATTTTCTGTATTTCATCACCAAATTAGGGTAATCAGAAATAATACCGTCCACACCTCGTTCTATTAGTTTTTGAATAGTTGCTTCGTGATTGACCGTCCATACATGAAGTTCTTTACCAAAGTCGTGAACTTTATCAATAATGGCTCTGGTAGCATAATCATGTTTTACAATAACTTCATCCACAAATGCGTATTTTTTTAATGGTCTTATATTAATTCCTTTATCGAAAGATAGAGGCAAGTGAGCGTGTTTTCCAACAAATAATTTTCCAAGTTTAATAGAACTGTCCAACTTATTAATTCTAAACAAAGCCCTATCGTTGAACGAGATTATTTTACACCAATCTTTGGCATTTTTATTTTTAATAATATTGATGAGATGTCGCTCTATGTTGGGATAATACATGTAACTGTATTTGGTTTCTATCAGTAACTCTACTTTTCCGTCAATTAAATCAATAACTTGCTCCAAAGTAGGCACTTTTTCATTGCTATAGAATTTGTTGAATTTGAAACCGGCACTGAATTGAAGAATCTCGTCATAAGTGAGTTTTTTTACAAAACCATTTCCTGTGGTAGTTCTTCTAAGTGTTCTGTCGTGCAATACAATAATTTTATTGTCCTTGGTTTGTTGAACATCAATTTCTATTCTATCCACTCCCAATTCAAGGGCAAGTTGAATGGAAGCCAATGTATTTTCGGGAGCTAAACCTGCAGCTCCTCGGTGTCCTGTTATGATTAATTTTTCTCTTTTCAAAACAACTATTATGCTAGCACAGGTTCAGAGTAATCTTTAAGTTCGTTGTAAACACTGTCTCTTTCAATAGGTGTTCGTCCTACTTCTTTTATCAATTGAATCATTTGCTCGGAAGTCATAGTAGGTTTTTGTTCTTCAGCACCCGCCATGGTATATATTTTAGTAGAATCATCTACGGTTCCATCGATATCGTTTACACCAAAAGACAAAAGCAGCTGAGCAGTTTTTCTTCCAATCATGGGCCAGTAGGCTTTTACATGATTAAAGTTATCCAAAAATATTCTACCCATGGCATATACTTTTAGGTCTTCAATAATGCTTACCTCTTCAATGTCAGACATTTGGTTGTTTTTGTTTCTGAATTTAAGTGGTATAAATGCGTTGAAACCTCCTGTTTTGTCTTGCAAATTTCTCAACCTATTCATGTGGTCTATCAAGTGTTCGTATTTCTCCAGATGTCCGTAAAGCATAGTTGCGTTTGAAGGCATACCCACATTGTGAGCAGCTTCGTGCATTTGTAACCATTGTTCGGAAGTACATTTATCTTTACAGATTTTTTCCCTAATTTCTTCATCAAAAATTTCAGCTCCACCACCGGGCAAAGAACCTTGTCCGGCTTCTTTTAAAATGCGTAAACCTTCTTCGTAACTTACTTTTGCTTTCTTACACATATAATCCAGTTCAACTGCGGTGAAGGCTTTTACATGAATATCCGGACGAATTTTTTTGATGTTTTCAATTAAGTTCTTGAAGTATGCCAAACCCATTTTTGGGTGTACACCACCAACAATGTGTACTTCCGTAATATCTTTGCCGTCATAATTTCTGATGGCATCGTAAATTTCCTCTTCCGAAAGCTCCCAAGCATCATATTCATCCTTTTCTCTTAGAAAGCGAGAATAGGAACAGAATTTACAATCAAATACACAAATATTGGTAGGTTCAATGTGGAAATTTTTATTGAAATAAGTTTTGTTTCCGTGGCGTTGCTCACGAATATAGTTAGCCAAAGTGCCTAAGTGGCTCAGCTCGGCATGGTAAAATAAATAAGTTCCTTCCTCAGGGGTAATTCGTTCACCGGAAATTACTTTGTTATAAATGGTATTTAACTCATTATTTTTAACTGTTGCCGAAAACAATGCTTGAATGGAGTTGTTTGTCATATTCTTTTGAAAATTTATACAAAGATACACATAAGATAAAAAAAGAGCCTCAAATTGATAGAGGCTCTTTTATAGAATTTGAAATAATTAACAATTCTTATTTCGACAATAGTACTTTTTTAGTAGTTACTGAATTACCTGATTTAATGTTTACAAAATATACACCGTTAGGTTGGTTATTAATATCAATGGTAAATAGCTGTGTGTTTTTAATGCCACTACTGTAAATCAATTTTCCTACTACATTATAAATATCTACGGATGTGTTTTCTTTAGCAGTTAATGCTACATTAAGCGTCCCGTTTGTTGGGTTAGGAAATACAAGAATATCATTGATATCTTTTAGTAATTCTTTTTCGCCTGTTACTGTGTTACAAATTACAGGAATAATAGCTCCACTATGGTTAAAATTGTAAGACGATAGTGCTTTCCAACCTGTAGTTTCTTTTGCCCAAACAGAAGGTGTACTTGTTGGAGCAGACATTAAAGCGACAGTATCACCATTAACTAATGTATTGTGGTCATGTCCGACAAAGAAATTACCATTTAGGGAAACAGGAGAAGGCAATGTCCATAAAGTAGGTGTTCCTCCTGATCCTAATTGAGAAATTTGAACAGTTTGTTGGGCTAAAACACTATTAGGAGCACCATTTCCGGCTACACTCCAAACTTTTAAATTTACATTACCAGATCCAACAGGTCTAAAATATATTAATACATCCGTTAAGAAAGTACCCGATCCCGTGTAAGGAACTTTGTCTGCCCATCCGTTATCACCATAAG
>DATGOR010000249.1:0-4423 GCA_035305805.1 Vicingaceae bacterium
GACCATTCTCCCAACTCCTGACCTAAATAATAACCATCCCAAAAACCTCTGTTATAAACTGTTGCTAAACGTTGGTTCCAGCCTTCAATTTTTTCTTTAGAGTAAGTACCATCTAAATAAGCATCGGCAGCTTCTCGGTAACATTGTGTAACGGTTTTAACATATTCCGGAGCTCTTCCTCTACCTTCAATTTTTAATACTTTTACTCCGGCATTAATGATATCATCAATAAAGCCAATGGTACATAAATCTTTTGGAGACATGATGTACTCATTGTCAATTAATAGTTCGTTGCCTTCTTCATCTTTTACTTCGTAAGTTCTACGGCAATTTTGCACGCAAGCCCCTCTGTTGGCAGAAGAATTATTGGTGTGTAAACTTAAATAACATTTTCCTGAAACAGCCATACATAAGGCTCCGTGAGCAAAAATTTCTATTTCTACCAAGTTGCCCGAAGGACCGGTAATGTTTTCTTTTTTAATACCGTCCGTAATGCTTTTTACTTGTTTTAAACTCAGTTCTCTTGCCAATACCATTACATCCGCAAAATGCGAGAAAAATTTAATCGTTTCTAAATTGGTAACATTGGTTTGCGTAGAAATATGCACTTCAAAACCGATGGAAGATGCATAATTGATTACCGCTTGATCGGAAGCTATAACTGCAGTAATTCCCGCAGCTTTTGCTTTGTCAACAATACGTTTCATTAACGACAAATCATGGTCGTAAATAATGGTATTTAATGTTAGGTAAGAACGAACATTGTTGCTATTACAGATTTCAGCAATTTTTTCTAAATCATCAAAGGTAAAATTGTTGGCAGCTTTTGCTCGCATATTTAGTTGTTCTATCCCAAAATAGATAGAGTCTGCTCTTCCTTGTATGGCAGCCATCAGCGATTCAAAAGAACCTGCAGGTGCCATTATTTCAATTTGTTTGTTCATAGCGTAAATCTGTATGTAGTTTTAGGGATGCAAAGTTACTATAAAATGTAATTAATTAGTGTGTTATTTAGAATGATTAAAAGAAACTGATTCTTGTATTTATTCAAGAACAAAAGAAAGTCTTATTTTTGTTTTATTCTATAAAAAACAACCATGCAAATACAAGCCGATACACCTGAAGAATATGTTGAAAAACTTCCTGAAGATAGAAAAGAAGTGATACAAAAAATAAGAACTACCGTAAACAAAGTATTGCCAAAAGGTTTTAAAGAAACTGTAGGATACGGTATGATTGGTTGGGTAGTTCCACACAGTATTTACCCGAGCGGCTATCATTGCGACCCCAAGCAGCCCTTGCCTTTTATGGGAGTAGCTTCGCAAAAAAATCACATTGGTTTTTACCACATGGGAATTTATGCCGATGAGCAACTACTAAATTGGTTTACAGAAAATTACCCGAAACATTGTAAAACCAAATTAGACATGGGTAAAAGTTGTATTCGCTTTAAAAAACCTGAAAATATTCCTTTTGAGCTAATAAGTCAATTAGTCGCTAAAATGACCGTTGAAGACTGGATAAAATTGTATGAAAGTAATTTGAAAAGGTAAGTTTTTTACTCATAAAACCTCTTAGAGGCATTCCAATAAACATCCATTTCTTCCAATGTCATTTCACTTAGGGTTTTACCATCTTTTTTGGTTTCGGCTTCTAAATATTGAAAACGGTTAATGAATTTTTTATTGGTTTTTTCCAAGGCATCTTCGGGATTGATTTTTAGAAACCTACCATAATTCACTACAGCAAAAAGTAAATCGCCATATTCTGCTTCAATGCGTGCCTGATTTTGAGCATCCACTTCTTCTTTTAGTTCCTCCATTTCTTCTTTTACTTTTTCCCAAACCTGTTCTTTATTATCCCAATCAAAGCCCACTCCTCTGGCTTTATCCTGAATACGAATACATTTTATCAATGCCGGCAATGATTTGGGCACTCCTTCCAGCACCGATTTTTTTCCTTCTTTTAATTTTAACTGTTCCCAATTGGCTTTTACTTCTTCTTCATCAGCTACTTCCACATCTCCATAAATGTGTGGATGACGGTGAATGAGTTTTTCGCAAATGCCGTTTAACACATCTGCCATATCGAAATCGTTGGTTTCCGAAGCTATTTTCGAGTAAAAAACCAGGTGCAACATTAAATCGCCCAATTCTTTTTTAATTTCTTCCATGTCGTTGTCCAAAATGGCATCTGTAAGTTCGTAAGTTTCTTCGATGGTGAGGTGTCGTAAGCTTTGCATGGTTTGCTTTTTATCCCACGGACATTTTTCTCTTAAATCGTCCATAATGTTCAACAAACGTTCAAAAGCTTTTAATTTTTCTTGCATCATAAAAAATGGTATTTCGGTTTTATCTTCTAAATTTGTTAGGTGCATAAATTCATCTTCAAATATCGACTATTTTTATTTCTTATTGTCGGTTGGCAAGTATCATTTTCTCAACAAACTGCCTACAAATTTGGCTTAGAAGAAACTGTTCACTTTGGCTCCATTCTTCCACACCGCCCTTTAGTCAATGAAATTATTGAAGGACACTCGTTTATTTACGAAATTTCTTTTTTTAAAAACACCTTTGGAGAAGAAGCTTGGCAGCAATCCTACCAATATCCGAGAATTGGAATTTCAGCCATGTATCTTAATTTGGGAAATGAAGCAGAATTGGGTAATTCATTTGGAGTTTTCCCTTACATTCAATTTCCGCTAACAAAGAATAAAATTCGTTGGGAACTCCGATTTGGTTATGGGTTGGGTTACATTGAAAAACCTTTTGACAGAGCTACCAATTATAAAAATATAGCCATTGGTTCACGATTTAATGCGTTAATTAATTTCAATTCACTTTGGAAATACCAAGCTTCACCTGCCATTGCTTTTTCTGCCGGAATTTCCATGGTGCATTTTTCCAATGGTTCGTATGTTAGACCCAACCTTGGTTTTAATGCGTTCTCTTTGAATACAGGCGTTTCTTATAGTTTTGGAAAAGAAAAAGAACAACTTATCAACGAACTTAGTAATATAGAAAAATCATGGCAACATTTTCTGATTTTCAACAGTGGGTTAAAAGAAATACCTCCTGTAGAAGGCCCAAAATACATGGTGGCCAACTTGGCTTATAACCTAGTAAAACCGATCAGCAATAAATCAAACTATGGTGTTAGTGCCGATTTTTTTTACAACAGTTCGTTAGAGGCTTTGATAGAAAAAATCGACAATATTCCGGCTTCCAATGTAGATAATTTTAGAGTCGGAATTAGTGCCATGTATGGTATTTCTGTAGGAAAATTGATGCTTTCGGTACACATGGGCGGTTATATCATGCCCAGATATACTGACAATGGATTTTTGTATCACAGAATCAATTCGAGATATACTATTAATAAAAAGTTATTTTTTAATTTAGGACTAAAAAGCCATTTTGCCGTGGCAGATTTTATAGAAATGGGCATTGGTTACAACATCAAAAAATGAGGAAAAACAAAATAATATATTATTTTATTGGTCTCAGCACATGGCTTTCGTTATTTGCTTGTAGTAAAGAATCGCCCTGTTTTAAATCAACCGGAAAAATTATTAGTGAAAACAGAATTATTACCAACGAAATTACCTCTATAGATTTAAAAGACAATATTGACTTAGTAATACGCCAGGATAGTATAGCATCTATTAAAATTGAAGCCGGAGAAAACTTATTACCGTTTATTAAGGTTAGACAAAAAGGCAATCAACTGGAACTTAAAAATGATAACCAATGTAATTTTTTACGCAGCTATAAAAACAATATTACCGCTTACCTTTCGCTACCTAACATT
Organism: Vicingaceae bacterium; assembly: GCA_035305805.1. Taxonomy (GTDB): domain Bacteria; phylum Bacteroidota; class Bacteroidia; order Flavobacteriales_E; family Vicingaceae; genus BRH-c54. The sequence goes on from DATGOR010000249.1 coordinate 3,811, forward strand.
AATTACATTTATTACACCGGACATGGAAATATTTCTACCACTGGTGCCTTGCAACTAAACAATTTTACATTTGAAACACGCAATGGAACCGGCACTGTTTCTTTACAGCTAAACGCAAATAAAATTAGTATTTTACAACATACCGGACCGGTAGATTTTGAATTGAGCGGCACTTCCCATTTTGCTTATTTATTCTCAGGAGGAGGGGGATGGATGAGATGTCAGCAACTTATTAGTGATAAAGTACACGTTAACCATGATGGTACCGGAGATGTAATTGTTTCGCCTACCAATGAACTTTTAATTGAGTTGACTTCGTTAGGAAATATTGAATATTACGGCAACCCTACGTTAACCGTAAGTAAGCATAGCGGTAGTGGAAAAATAATTAAACGATAAAAAAAGCTCCGAACTGGAGCTTTTAAATTATTGACCTAATAAATCGTCTTTTAAATTTTTATCGGCAGGTTTATCACAAAGCCATATTCCAAACAATGCTTTTTTAAAATCCAGTCCCTCAATTTTAGCCATCAATTTACCGTTTTTTACCACCAAAGTAGCTTTATTTGGAACATAAAATATATCGTAAATATCGCCTTTTTTGATTTCATCT
>DATGOR010000250.1:0-16000 GCA_035305805.1 Vicingaceae bacterium
CGGAGTTAAAGCACTCCCCTACCATGCCGGCTTAGATTCACAATCAAGAGTAAAACATCAAGATATGTTTTTGATGGAAGATGTGGATGTAATTGTAGCTACCATAGCTTTTGGTATGGGAATAGACAAACCGGATGTACGTTATGTTATTCACCATGATATTCCTAAAAGCTTAGAAAGTTATTATCAAGAAACTGGTAGAGCAGGTAGAGATGGCGGTGAGGGTTTGTGTATTGCTTTTTACAGCTACAAAGACATTGAAAAACTTGAAAAATTCTTACACGGCAAGCCGGTAGCTGAAATGGAAATTGGAATGCAGTTAATTTTTGAAATGGTTTCCTACGCTGAAACTGCTGTTTGCCGAAGAAAACAACTTTTAAACTACTTTGGTGAGAAATACAATGAAAGCGACTGCCAAGAAAAAGGTATGTGCGACAATTGTGCTCATCCTAAAGAAAAATTTGAAGGCAAAGAAGATGTTAAAAAATTACTAGAAGCCGTACTAGGACTTAACGAAAACTTTAAGTCTAAATATATTGCCCATTTTGTTGCCGGAAATGCCACATCAGAGATTAAATCATTCAATCATAACAATCATCCGCTTTTTGGCCAAGGCAAAGAAACTGACAAAGATGATAAATATTGGGAAGCTGTTGTTCGCCAGTGTACTATTGAAGGGCTTTTGACAAAAGAAATAGAAAATTACGGTATTTTAAAAGTTAGCGATAAAGGAAAAGAATTTATTAAAAACCCAACCACCATTACTTTAATAAAACCCAACGATTATAGTGATGTGGATGATGGCGAGGTGATTATTCCTCAAAAAAGTAGTGGAGCTGCTGATGAAGCATTGTTTAATATATTAAAAGAGGTTAGAAAATCCTTAGCCAAAGAATTAAAACTACCTCCTTATGTTATATTTCAAGACCCTTCATTAGAAGATATGGCAACCCGATACCCAATTACCATAGAAGAATTGACCAACATAACAGGTGTGGGGCAAGGAAAGGCCGAAAAGTATGGCGAAGAATTTTTGGATGTAATTGCCAACTATGTAGAAGAGAATGAGATTGAAAGACCCATGGACTTAGTAGTAAAATCTGTGGTAAATAAATCCGGATTAAAAGTTTTTGTAATACAAAGTATCGATAGAAAAATTGCTTTAGATGATATTGCTCATGCTAAAGGCATTGAATTAGGCGACATCATCACTGAAATTGAACATATCGTTCAGTCAGGAACTAAAGTTAATTTAGACTATTATATTAATGAAGAAATAGACGAGGCCGACCAAGAAGAAGTATTTGATTACTTTATGGAAGCAGAATCAGACAGTATAGAAGATGCTCTTTATGAATTTGACAACGCTTTTTCTGAAGACGAAATGCGTTTGCTTAGAATTAAATTCATGTCGGAAGTAGCGAATTAATTTTATAGCGATTATAGCCGCATAGATGATATCCAAAATTGAATTAAAACAACTGTTTACTAATATTCGATTTTGGATATTTCTTTTTTTTATAGTTAGACTTGTTGGAATTACTAACCCTCCATTAGAAACAGGACATAACTGGCGACAGGTAATCACCAATATGGTTGCTAGAAATATGGCGGAAAAAGATGCTCAATTCTTTTATCCTGAAATTGATATGGCCGGAGATTTATCCGGCATTAGTGGTTCAGAATTTCCACTTTTTAATGGGTTAATTTATTTGTTTTCACTGTTGTTCGATTATTCGCATTGGTTGGGAAGACTGATAAATTTGGTAGTATCGAGCATAGGAATATTCTATTTCTATAAACTTATAAAGACATATTTTTCCAAAGAAATTGCTTTTAATGCTGCAATCATTTTAATGGCTTCGTTATGGTTTTCTTTTTCAAGAAAAATTATGCCCGACACTTTTAGTTTTTCATTAATGATTATAGGATTGTATTTCGGCAGTAACTTTTTAAAATCAAACAACAAACTTCATTTTCTCGTATTTTTTATCTTTACCACCTTAGGAGTGCTTTGTAAACTTCCTGTTATTTATCTTTTTGGGTTATACGCATTGGTTTTCTTTTCAACAATTATAGATAATAAAAAGAAAATAGCAATAGGAATTAGTTTAGCACTAACTACCACATTAGCTTATATTTGGTATTTTGTTTGGGTAGAATACCTGTTTCAAACCTATCATTATCAGTTGTTTTTTCCTAAGTCATTCCAACAAGGATTAATGGAATTAAAGGCGTTTATTCCGGAAACGTTTGAGCAATTTTATTTTAGTGCGTTGAGGTCTTATCTTGCTTTATTGTTTGTATTTTTTGGGTTGTTTTTCTTCATTAAAAATGAGAACTTATTATTGAAATCAACTTTTTTACTAGTAACAATGGTGTTTGTTGCTTTTGTTATTAAAACCGGATATGTTTTTCCAACGCATAATTATTATGTATTGCCTTTTGTGCCTGTAATGGCATTTTTAGCAGCTTATGGGTTAAATAAAGTGCCATTAAAGATAAGTTATGTTTTATTAGCAATTATTGTGTTTGAAGGTGTTTTAAATCAGCAACACGATTTTTTTATAAAAGACAGTGAAAAATATAAATTAAAATTAGAGCAAATAGCAGCAACATCAATTGAAAAAGATGCACTAATTATTATAAATGGAGGAGAATCTCCACAAGAATTATATTTTACTAATAGAAGAGGTTGGACGGTAGAACATTCAAAGCTTTTGTCTCCAACTTTTATTGATTCATTAGCAAATAGAGGAGCTGCTTATTTAATTCTAGATAAGAAAAAAGAGCCAAAAGTAACAACCAATTATCCAACAGTTTATACAGATGATTTTTTTGAAGTATTAAAACTAAAAGAGTAGCTATTCAGTTTTTTTATAAACCCTAACATAATCTATTTCAAAATAGTTAGGGAAAATTGCTTCCTCAAGGTTCATTTCTTTCATTTCGCTAACGGCATTACTTATGATAATGTGCATAGGAAAATTCATCGTTTTAACACCCCTTCTTGCTGTTCGGAATTTTTTATTGTTGTAATACCAAATGATTTTTTTTGGTGTCCATTCTACGGCATAGGTTTGAAAACCTTCAGAAGCATCATTATCAATTTTATAATTTTTAGTTTGGCGTTTATTTTTTCCTCTTTTAGTTTTCCAATGTTGCGAGGTACTCCAATTTTTTGGATGACTAGTATAAAACTCAAAAATATCTATTTCAGGAGGCCATTGTTCGGTGCTTACCAACCAAAATGCCGGCCAAAAACCTGTTCCTGTTGGGTTTTTACTTCTAATTTCAAAATAACCATATTGTTGCTTAAAAGAGAAATGACAATCAATTAAACCCGAAGTGTAAGGGATTCCGCTTTTTTCTTCTTTTTTTTCAGCTTTAATTAATAAAGATGAATCTGAAAATTCAAATTGATTTTCTCCATAATAAACAATATCGTTTTCGTAGTTTCTTCCTCCCCAATAAAAAGAAGTTTGCCATTTGGTTTTATCCAATACCGAATCATTAAATTCATCATTAAAAGTTAATGTCCAACCTTCTTTTTCTATTGGGTTTTGAGCGTAAGCAATTGAAATAACAAATGTTATAACTCCTGTTAATAAAAAGTACTTCATAGCCATGATTTTTTTGTTTCATACAATGTTACTTTTTTTAATACAGATGCAACAAATTATGTTGAAATATCGTCATCTTTGTAAGATATTTTTAAATTTTTAACATCATATTACATGAAAAAACACTTGCTATTAATAATCAACTTATTAGCTGCAAACCTATTTTTTGCACAAATTACCATACTCGAAAATGATACCACTATTTGTTCAGGAAGTTTAACTTTTAATGCTACTGTATTAAACTCTTCCAACCCCACCTCCATCAGCTTAAGCGATGATTCACATTCAGGAATTATCCCAATAGGTTTTGCTTTTAATTATTACGGCAACAGCTATACACAATGCGTTATTTCTTCTAATAATTACATTACTTTTAATACTTTAAATGCCAATGCTTATTCCCCATGGTCCATTAACTTTAATGTTCCTGATGCTAGTACAACAGAAATTCACAATGCAGTTTTAGGTCCTTGGCAAGATATTAACCCCGGATCAGGAGGAAATATTCGTTATGCTACTGTTGGAACAGCACCAAACAGAGTGTTTGTAGTTGAATATTGTAACATCCCTATGTTTAGTTGCACCAACTTACAGTTTTCTAGTCAAATACAATTACACGAAAATGGCAATAGAGTACAAACACATATCATCAGCAAACCTCTTTGTACTACTTGGAATTCTGGTCAAGCCATACACGCCACGCACAATAATGGTGGCACAGCCGCTACGGTTGTAACCGGAAGAAATGCTGCATCACAATGGACAGCTACCAACGAGGGTAGAGAATTTGTTTGGACAGGAAGCACCTATACTCAAAGTATCATTCCTTTTGCCCCTATCATTTTAGGCAACCCTAATAATATACAATGGACAGAGGCAGGTAATACTTCTGTAATTGCAACAGGCCCCACAGTTACTGTAACTCCAACTTCTACAACAGCTTATGTAGCTTCTGTTACCGGTGGTTGTGCCGGCATTCCTTTTACAGACACAGTTTATGTAACTGTTGGTCAAGGAAATTTCACTTTTGGTAATTCTGTAGTTACCAATCCCCCTTGTACAGCAAATATTGGATCCATTACTGTTAATACTAGCGGAGGTTCGGGTTTTTACAATTATTCGTGGAATACCACTCCAACACAAACTACACCTACCATTAATAATTTAGGACCAGGTAGTTATACTGTTACTGTTACCGATACTGTTAGTGGTTGCTCAAAAGACACTACTTTTACTATTACCAATGGAAGTAACCTTGCAGTTGCTATTGATAGTGCATTTAATGTTTCTTGTAACGGTGGCAATGATGGAATAGCTTACGCTAGCGATACGGGTGGAATTGGAACGGTAACTTATTCTTGGAATACAACCCCTGCACAAACTACACCTACCGCAACAAATTTATCTGCCGGAACTTATACAGTAACTGTTACCGATAGTGCAGGCTGTATAGCGACTGAAACAGTGATTATTACAGAGCCCAATCCATTACAAGTAAACCCAACTATGACAGCAATGCCTTCTTGTAACGGAGGGTCTGATGGTACAGCTATTGCTAACGCTACAGGCGGTACAGCTCCATATTCTTATAGCTGGAATACCACTCCTATCCAAACCACCAGCACTGTTAATGGTTTGTCTGCCGGAACATATACTGTAACGATTACTGACAACAATGGATGTACAACAACAGGAAATGTACTCATTACTCAACCCGCTCCAATTTCAAACAATATACAAATTACAAGCATTACTTGCCATAATGGTAATGATGGAATGATTACTATCAATTCTTCTGGTGGAATGGCTCCCTACACTTATTCTTGGTCCACTTCTGCTAATACCTCTAATACCGAAACAGGCTTAAGCCCTGGAACAGTTTATGTAATTACTACCGACAACAGAGGTTGTATAAGAAATGATACCATTGAAGTTGTCAACCCTGATTCTATGAGTATTACACTTACTCACACATCTGCCAGTTGTAATACCGATGACGGCACAGCAACCGTTGCAGTGAACGGAGGTAGTGCTCCATACAGTTATTTATGGTCAGTAAATAATCAAACCTCTACAACTGCCGATAGCCTTCCTGCAGGAATGGTTTCTGTTATTGTTACCGATGCAAACGGCTGCTCTGTTTCCGGAAGTATTAACATTGACACTGTCAACATCCATACGGCTGTTGCCGGAGCTGACCCTACCACAGGAATAGCTCCTTTGTTGGTTAACTTTTCTAATAACAGTCAAAACACTACTACTTATGTTTGGGACTTTGGTGATGGAACTACTAGCACTGACTTTGCTCCAACACATACGTATTTAGAAAATGGCACTTACATTGTTATACTAACCTCCATAAATTCAGGTGGCTGCATGGCTTATGACACCTTAATTATTGATGTAATTAATGAATTAGTTATACCAAATGTGTTTACTCCTAATGGTGATGGTGTAAATGATAATTTGGTTTTCAAAAATTTACACGCTTTCCCAGACAACAAATTAGTCGTGTTAAACAGATGGGGAAAAACTGTTTATGAAAAAACAGGTTATCAAAACGATTGGAACGGAGATGATGTAAGTGACGGAACTTATTTCTTTGTTTTAGAATTAAATGATAAGGACAATACCGTTCACAAAGGAACCATTACTATTTTGAGACGTTAAAATTCAATTAACGCTTCATAAACTTCTTTTACCGGTAAGCCCATTACATTGAAATAAGAACCTACAATTTTTTCAATGCCAATATAACCTATCCATTCTTGAATGCCATAACTACCAGCTTTATCAAAAGGTTGGTAGTTTTCTACATAGTAGTTTATTTCATTGGCAGATAGTTGGTTAAAAAAAACTTCCGTTGACACCGAAAAAGATGCTTGTTTTGTTATAGAAGTTAGCGTTACGGCAGTAATTACCACGTGTTTTTTTCCGGAAAGCTCGTTTAACATGTCAACAGCGTGTTCTTTATCTTTGGGTTTTCCTAAAATTTTATCTCCTAAACAAACAATCGTATCTGAAGTAAGTAAGGTTTCATCAGGTAATAAACTATTCTTAAATGCAGCGGCTTTTAATTCACTAAGAAACAGAGCCACTTCTTTGCCTTTAAGTTCAGGTGGATAAATTTCTTCTACTTCTTTTATTCTGATTTCAAAATCAACGCCAATATCTTTAAGCAGTTGTTGTCTTCTGGGTGATTTTGATGCTAAAACAAGCTTTATATCCTTTAGTTTGTGATGCATTAAAAAGAAGTAATGATGTAGTTAAAAATGGCTAAATAAATTATCCCAAACAACATGATTAACTTCATTATTTTACTAATATGGGTATAATCTTCTTTTTTATCGGCTTTTTTAATTTTGGAATAAGAATATACAAAGGGAAATTGCACTAAAAACAAGAAATAAAACACTGAAAAATAATCCCCAATTAACAATTGTTTGTACTGCAAATAAGCCAATAAAAGCATCATTAAAAATAAAATAAACTGACACACTTTTTTAGCGGTTGAGATGCCATAAGTGATGGGTAAACTTCTACTGTAAAAACGACTATCTCCTTCATAATCTTCAATGTCTTTTACAATTTCTCTAACCATAGTACTCATAAAAGCAAATAAAGTAAACCCCAGCACCCACTTCATAATGGTAGAGAAGTTTTGATGGATAATGCTTCTTATTTCTTCTGTATTTAATGAGTTGCCATAATATGGTTGTAGGGTGGCAATAGTATTTTCTATATTTCCGTATTGCAATAACATTTCATAAAGACCTGCTACAAAAGGAACCAATGCTGCTAATATGGCTACCACAATGTTCCCAATTAAAAGCTGTCTTTTAAACGATACGGAATAATACCACAAAGCCCCTACTGCCAACACTTGTATGGCAGCTAATTTAATCATCCCCATTCGGTAAGCAACAAACACGGCTAAAATAATAGCTAAAAAATTAATTACAATATGAGCTCCCATGGCTACTCTTCGCTTGATGTGTTTGCCAATAATTACTTCGTTAGGATTATTGACACGGTCAATTTTAACATCAAAATAATCGTTAATAATATAACCCGCAGCGGCAATAAGTACTGTGGTTAAACTAAGCAAAAAAAAGTCTAATTCAGAAAGTAAAATCTTAATGACTCCGGTATCGGTCATGTTATTGATTACCGCGTATATTAATCCATAGCGAATGGCGTACTGCGTTAGTGCAATAATGATGAGGTTGGGCAATCGGATTAACCGCAGAAATGCTAAAAATGAGCTCATTATGTTGTTTTCAGACTTTTGTAAAAATACAAAAATCTAATTTGATAAATACACTACAAAATAAATCAATAAAAATGTACTTTTAATAAAAGCTCCGCAATCATTTATTTTTTTAAACTGCGAATACGTATTTTTACAAAAGCAAACAGAACTATTGCAGTTAATGGACATTCATCAAATTTTACTACAATATTGGGGGTATTCCTCGTTTCGTCCTTTGCAGGAAGATATTATCCGTTCGGCTTTAAATGGTGATGATACATTAGCATTATTACCTACAGGAGGCGGAAAATCTATTTGTTTTCAAGTGCCGGCTTTAGCCAAAGAAGGAATTTGCGTGGTAATTTCTCCATTAATTGCTTTAATGAAAGACCAAGTTGAAAACCTACAAAAAAGAGGGATAAAAGCTGTTGCCATATTTTCCGGAATGACCAAAAGAGAAATAGATATTGCCCTAGATAATTGCGTGTATGGCAATATAAAATTTTTATATGTATCGCCCGAAAGATTAGAAACCGATATCTTTAAAGCTCGATTAGAGAAAATGAATGTCAATCTGTTTGCTGTAGATGAATCACATTGCATTTCTCAGTGGGGTTACGATTTCAGACCTTCTTACCTCAACATTATAAAGCTACGAGAAATGAAGCCCGGAGTACCTTTTTTGGCACTAACTGCTACGGCCACTCCTGAAGTAGTGATAGACATCCAACAACAATTAGGATTTAAAAAAGAAAATGTACTTCAGAAAAGTTTTGAGCGAAAAAATCTTTCTTATGTGGTTTTAAATGAAGAAGATAAAAACAATCGTCTGCTCAAAATTTTGAATAAAGTAAAAGGCACATCCGTAGTGTATGTGCGTAGTAGAAAAAAAACCAAGGAAATAGCACATTTTCTAATAAACAATGGCGTTTCTGCCGACTTTTACCATGCCGGATTAATAAATGAAGAAAGAAGTAGGAAGCAACTCGACTGGATAAACAATAAAATTCGTGTAATTGTTTCTACCAATGCATTTGGAATGGGAATTGACAAGCCTGATGTGCGTACCGTAGTGCATTTGGATTTGCCCGACTCGTTGGAAGCTTACTTTCAAGAAGCCGGAAGAGCAGGAAGAGATGAAAAAAAAGCATACGCTATTTTGTTGGTAGAACAAGCCGACCGAATGGATTTAGAACAACGAATTGTGAGTAGTTTTCCTCCTATAGAAATTATAAAACAAGTCTATCAGGCATTAGCAAATTATTACCAGATTCCAATAGGAGCAGCATTTTCAGAAACTTATAATTTTGACATCATCGCTTTTAGCAAACAATACAACCTACCGGTAACCACTGCTTTTAATGGGCTAAAATTTTTAGAAAAAGAAGGGTATTTGTTATTATCTGAAGCTACTTATAATCCTTCTCGAATAAAAATTGAGGTGAGTAAAACTGTTTTGTACGATTTTCAGGTAAAACACCCAAAGTACGATGTATTTATTAAAACTTTGTTGCGTTCATACACAGGTTTGTTCGATAATTACACCAAAATCAACGAAAGTGAAATTGCTAAAAGGCTTTCTACTGACAAAACTAAAATTGTAGCTGCTTTGGAGTTTTTACAAAGCAACCAAATGATAGATTACATAAAGCAAACACAAATGCCTCAAATTACTTTTACTACTCCACGTTTGGATATTAAAGAATTGAGTATCTCTGCTAAAAACTATCAAGAAAGAAAGGAAGTTGCCATAAAAAAAATGGAAAGTGTTATTTATTACTCTTCGGCAAACCATAAATGCCGCAGCGAAATTCTATTGAATTATTTTGGACAAAAAGATACTTACCGTTGCGGAGTTTGTGATGTTTGCTTAGAAAGAAATAAACTCGAATTGAGTGATATGGAATTTTCTTTGGTATCCGACCAGGTAAAAACTCAATTAAAAAATGCTCCCATGCCACTTACAGCGTTAGTAAACAGTATCACCAATGTTAGGGAAGATAAAATTATAAAAGTATTACAATGGTTAATGGAAAATGGCAAAGTACAACCCAATAAAAAGAATTTATTAGAATGGAGAAAATAACATGGAAAATTAGTTCGTTTGACAACCTAAGCAAAGAAGAATTGTTTGAGTTGTATTATTTGCGTACAGCTATTTTTGTGGTGGAACAAAATTGCCCTTATCAGGAAGTGGACGAACTCGACAAAACTGCTTTTCATGTACTTGGAAGTATTAAAAATGAATTGGTGGCAGTTGCTCGAATTATCCCTCCAACAGCCAACCATAACGAAGTGAAAATTGGTAGGGTTGCCGTAAAATCAACCCACAGACGACAAAAAGTAGCTGATAAAATGATGGAACAATGTTTTCGTTTTATTGAGCAAAAATGGCAACAGTTTCCCATTGCCATATCGGCACAACAATACCTTATTAACTTTTATGCTAACCACCAATTTAAAGTGGAAGGAGACGGCTATTTAGAAGACGACATTCCTCATGTAAGGATGGTGAGGATAAAGGAGTGAATTCACTCCTTTTATTACTGCTTACTTATGCCCACCTTTTTTACAACAATCCGGAAGTTGTTCATAGGCTTTTTCGTTTGCCGGAAGTTCGTCTGCATCGTAGCCCACTTTAGTTACGGCTTCTTTTAGTATTTCGGGATTAGTTTTTTTAGGTACATAAACCACCGTAAAAGTAGCTGTTTCTACATCCAATTCCGATTTTTTCACTCCTTTTTCATACGCAAACGCTTTTTCTAGGCGGTTTTTGCACATATCGCACTGGGCAGATGTTTTAATGGTTAACGTATCTAATTTTTTAGTGTCTTGTGCTTTTAATGGTGTTGCCGGCAAGCTTAAAAAGCTGATGATGAGTATTAAAAATAAATTCTTCATGATGTTTAATTTTTATAGTTTATAATTTATTGAATCTGTAACGAATGCCTGCATAAGTAATTCTTCCATTAATAGAACCCCAAATTAGTGAAGCATCAAAATGAGTTCCAAAAGGATCGCTGGCTGCTATAATGGGGTTGTCTTGTGTAAAATTTAATAAGTTTTCTACGCCCAAATACACATCCAAATTTTTAAATGCTTTGGTTATTTGCCCATTAAACATAAAATACGACAAGGATTTTGATGGTATTTGGTAGGCAGCAGGATTGGTTGCTGTACTTGGTAAACGACTGGTGCCAAACCATTGTCCTGTAAGGTCAAATTTCCATTTATCAAAATTAGTAGCATAAGCAATGTTCATAAATGCTCTGTTGGTTGGTACTAAAGGCTTTGTTTTTCTTCCACTTTTATAATCCGTTTGGATATCGTAAAATTTATAGGCTGTTCGCAATTCCAATTGCTCTGTAATTCTTAGGTGTAGTTCTGTTTGGAAACTATGCGAAAATGATTTCCCATCCAAATTATAAAAAGCAATTTCGTTAGGATTTTCCATGTCAATCACTACCTGATTTTCAAAATCGGTATAGTAATAATCGGCACTAAAGGTCATTTCTTTGCCCCATAATTCAAAATTATGTGTCAGGCTAGTACCGTAGTTCCAAGCAATTTCAGGTTGTAAGTTTTGGGTAACCACATTTCTGGCACTTGCCATTACTCCGGCATTCTCTATAAACGGGTTGGCTGTTCTAAAGCCTCTGCCGGCTGAAATTCTCCAAGCCGAAAGCTGTGTAAAGTTGTATTTGTAATGAACTCTGGGCGTTACAAAAGCTCCGTATAAATTGTGATAATCTCCTCTTAATCCTAATACCAAGGCACTTTTATTTCCGGTATAAGTATATTCGGTAAAAGCTCCCGGCACTACTTCTTCTCTCCCGAAAAGTGAATCGTTGTAGTTTTTATCATAAAGATCGTATTGCATACTTCCACCAAATTTTACGGTATGAGCAGTATGCCCTATAATGGTTTGATAAATAGAATTAAAATACCAACTGGTTTGTTCGGCATTAAACTTTTTTGATCCGTAATCCGATAAGTGCTCGTGGTATTTAAAATTCTGAATAATCCCTATGCTTTTGTATTTCTTTTCAGGAAACAAAAACCCTGTTTTAGAAAATGCCTCGAACTGCTTGGTTTGTACGCCAATTTTAAACAGTTTATTTTCATTGGTCATGCTATTTTGACCTGCTTCTAGTTCTTCATAAACTCCTCTGACACCAAATTGAGTCATGAATTTTTTGCTTTGGTATTTCCAACGATTAAACAGGTTGTATTGAGTTTTAAGTGGCATATCTAAAAAGCTATCGTCATTCATGTCCCACTCTAATGATTGGTTGCTAACATGAGCAAAGGTCATGCTACTCCATTTTTCACTCAATTTTTGAGCTCCATGAATATTTAATTCAGCCCTGCCTTTTTCGTTACCATAAACATTTACAAATAGGTTTTCTGCTTCATCGGGCTTTAGTAATTCGATATTAATTTGCCCTGTCATGGATTCGTAACCATTCACTACGGATCCGGCTCCTTTAATAATTTGAATGGATTCTGCCCAAGTACCGGGAACAAAAGTTAATCCAAATGCCGAAGACAATCCTCTGATTAATGGTAAATTCTCCGCCTGAATTTGTGTGTAAATACCATCTAAGCCTAACATTTGAATTTTTTTAGTCCCCGATACGGCATCGGTAAAGTTTACATCTACCGTGGCGTTGGTTTCAAAACTTTCGGAGATGTTGCAACAAGCGGCTTTCTCAAACTCTTGCTGATTAAGTTTTTCTACCAGCAATGGGTTAACAATGTCAATTTTGGTGGTCGCTTCTTTTTCTACCACTTCAAATTCTTTTAATGCTACATTGCTTTTTAGAACAATGTTAATCGGTTTTTTTGGAAAAGTTTTCAGCTCCAAACTATCCGTTTGGTAACCTACAAAGCTAACCACCAAAGTTGCCGGAAAAGATGTGGGGGCTACAATATCAAAAGTTCCGTCTGTATTGGTAACGGTACCTAAATCGGTATTTAGCCAATAAACATTTGCTCCGGGAATGGGCATTTGGTGCTCTCCGTTATGTAATTCCACCACTTTGCCGCTAAGTTGTTGTGCAGCAATTTCGCCAACCAAAAGGGCGAACAAAAAAATGGATAAGATATATTTTTTCATGGGTATTATAAATTTAAGTCGTTGAATAAAAAAATTAGCTGCCTGTTTGGGGTGGCAACACACTTTTTTACGACCTATATTCTAAATACCTGAAAATTTATTAACCTATCTAGCCCACTAAGAGGTGGTGGTAGGTGGTAAAAGAAATAAAGAAAAGTAGATGACTCGGTAGGAGAACTTAAGCTTAAAGATGTTTCGCTTAGCTCTACTTCTAAAGTTTTAGACAAATTAATATCGTAAGCCTGAACCGTTGAGTGAACGTGGTAATCAAAGGTAATTTTATCAAAATCGCAGCATTTTTTGCTTAAATCGCTTTTATTGGGTGGAGCACAATCTTCAAATTCGCCCAAACTATAAAAAGTATCATTGGCAACATAGCACGTCATTTTGGAAATACTTACTTGCAGCGATGCAACAAGAATTACCAACGCCATTAGTACTCCGGTGATATGTTTAACTGTTTTTAGCATATTAAAATAGTACCACAAATTTAAGCATTTTTTAATTGAAGCTTAGCAACTGATGTTAAAAGCTCTAAAAAAACCCGTAACAATTACAAGAGAATTACTACATTTGGGATAAATATACAGTGCGGATAAAGACGTGAGGTGTTTATCCGCATGTTAGGCACAATTTAAAGAGATGAGAGAAATATTAATAGCATTGGCAATTATTTTGACATTCGGTTCAGTTCGAGCTGAAATAAGTATTCATAGACTTTATTCAGGCTTGAACCATGAAATTAAATTTTGTCAAACCCAATTAATTCCTGACAATTTACTTTACACAGGTGTGAATATTAAACCAAATAACATACCTGATAAAACTTTAAATACTTGGTTAAATTGGCCAACAGATAATCCTGCCGTGCAGTTTGCAATTGTAGTGGTATACCCTGAACCTAACTCTAATGACTCGAATTCATTGAAGATTGCCGAAGAGCGTGGCGCATGGTTACTTAAGCACTTTATTGAGAAAGGTGCTGAGGAAGGGGCTTATGAAATTAAATATAAAGTTGGTGAAATTGCTCAAGCTTATGTAGAAGGTGTGGGCATAAAAGAAAATAAATAAAAGTGCCTAATCGAGTAGATGGCTCCGCCAGAAGTTCTGACGGAGTGCACCTCTCAAATGTTAATTCACGAATACCTATAAAAAAAATAACAATGTTATGAGTACACCACTAAGCGTACACAAGCACTTTGGCGGTAATTATGAAAAGACTAACAACCATATTGATATTTTTAAGCATATCGACTATTCAAAGTTTTAGTCAACATTCGCATAATGACATGATTTTGTTGATTAATTATAATGAATACTCGTCATGTAAGGTAGTTGAAATTGACGGACAAAAAGTTGACCCAAACAAACATTTTTGTGGAGAAATTCCTGCGATTGTAGATGACTTTTCCAAATTCTTTACGATAAAACGTGTATTCTATTATGACGGTAATATTGACTTATCAAAAAATGATTTCATCCTATTTTGGGACTATGATGTGAAAAAACAAATTGACAGCTTACCGTTTTCCTATTCAAAAGTTAAAATCAATGAAATAATAAATGACACAATTTTAAAAATTAAATTTAATGACAAGTCTATTGAATTAGCACCAAATGAAAATAAAATTGACACGATTTTTCTGACCAAAAAAGAAAAAAATAAACTTGTAAGATACACCTCAATTATAAGTATAGAAAACTTAGGGTTAATTGAAAAGAAAAATGTGATTGGCAACAAAGACTGGAAAACACGAAGTTTAGAATTAGGTCTTGACGCACCAACTTTTGTAGAAGTTATGCCAGAATTTGAAGGTGGACAGGGCGAATTTTTAAAATACCTGACTGAGCATATTGAATATCCCACTCTTGATAGTTCAAAAAGCATAAATACAAAACTGGTAATTGAATTTGTCATAGACAAAAAAGGTGAAATCACAATGACAAGAATATTAAGAAGTATTAATCCAACTTTTGATAATCATGTTGTTGAAGTGCTTAAAAATATGCCGAAATGGAATCCCGGAATGAATGAAGGAAAAACTGTTGCAGTAAAAATGATATTACCAATAAATATTGAATTGAAAGAATAACTACCGCCAATCGAGTAGCTAGCTCCGCCAAAAGTTTTGACGGAGTGCCTCTCTTATCTTTTTATTTACTTGGCTGCATTTTTTTTCTAATCAATGATTCTAAATCACTAATGGCTACCCGTTCTTGTTGCATGGTGTCTCTATCTCTTACGGTTACTTTTTGGTCTTGTAAGGTGTCGTGGTCAACAGTTATACAAAATGGTGTTCCAATGGCATCTTGTCTGCGGTAGCGTTTTCCAACAGAATCTTTCTCATCGTATTGGCAGTTGTAATTCCACTTTAGCAGATCCATTATTTCACGGGCTTTTTCGGGCAAACCGTCTTTTTTTATCAATGGCAATACTGCTACTTTGTAGGGAGCCAAAAATGTAGGTATCTTTAATACGGTTCTTTCAGAACCATCTTCCAATTGTTCTTCTTTGTAGGCTGCCGATAAAATGGCTAAAAACGTTCTGTCTAACCCAATAGAGGTTTCTACCACATAAGGCACATAATTTTGATTGATTTCCGGATCGAAATATTGCAGTTTTTTTCCGGAATGTTTTTCGTGTTGTTTTAAATCAAAATCAGTACGAGAGTGAATTCCTTCTAATTCTTTAAATCCCATAGGGAAATTAAATTCAATATCACAAGCAGCATTGGCATAATGTGCTAGTTTAATATGGTCGTGAAAACGATAATGGTTTTCATCAATTCCTAAAGAAAGGTGCCAGTTAATACGCTCGTTTTTCCAGTATTCGTACCATTTCATTTCTTCCCCCGGACGAACAAAAAATTGCATTTCCATTTGTTCAAATTCACGCATACGGAAGATAAACTGACGAGCCACTATTTCATTTCTAAAGGCTTTTCCAATTTGAGCTATTCCAAAAGGAATTTTTAAACGACTCGTTTTTTGCACATTTAAAAAATT
>DATGOR010000251.1:0-4100 GCA_035305805.1 Vicingaceae bacterium
GATTTTAAAATCAAATTTGTTAAGTGGAATCAAAAAACAGAAATTGAAGATTTATCTCAGATAGATATTGGCATTATGCCTCTTCCTGATGATGAATGGGCCAAAGGGAAATGTGGCTTCAAAGGCTTGCAATACATGGCATTAGAAATCCCAACCATTATGTCTCCTGTTGGTGTAAATGCAGAAATAATTAAAGATGGAGAAAATGGTTTTTTAGCAAATACCGATGAGGAATGGATAACTAAAATTGAATGGTTGATTGAATCAGAAGAACTTAGAAAAAAACTAGGGAAGGCCGGCAGACAAACAATTATTGAGCGATATTCTATTGAAGCAAATAAAGATAAGTATTTAGCACTTTTATCTACTTAATTACAAAGCGTTTCTTTTCTTCCTTTGATATGTTGTAAATTAATATCAAAGCGGTTACAAACAATAGTTGAGCAGGCATTTTATACCTGGATAAGGCTCCAAAATTATAAGAACTTACTCCTACAGTTACCCCAAACAACACCGAGAAAATCATCATAAACAGCACATCTTTGTTGGTAAATATTATTCTAAAAAACTTTCCTCTAAGCTTAATAATTAAATACAAGAAAAATATAAATACTAACAGGCTCTCTGCAGCCCCAATAAGGGTTGGAACATTCCTAATTTCCCATGGATATGGCCTAAAAAAAGTAACATTAAATGCTGCTGGTGCTACTTTAAGATAACCTACTGGAGTAAATTCAATTTCACCTAAAGTATATCCAGATTGATCTTGAGTATGGGCAAGGTATTCATGCCAAGATTGAAAACCTTCTAATGTTTGTTCTAACTTATCAATATCGTATTTACCGGCTGCATCAGATACATTTTTTAATACTGAAAAGGTTCCTACAGCAATTACCATTACAATTATTGGAATAAGTACTATTCTTATAAAACTACCTTTTATTAGATTTTTGAGATTTGATTGTCCCCAAATCATCAATGTTGGTAACAAGATATATAATATATAGGGTTTTAAGTATAATATTAATATGGAAGATATGATGATTAAGAATATACTCCCCAAGATTCTTCGTTTAAATATAAAAATGTTAGAGAAGGAATATATCATCCATCCCATACAACCCATTGTAACAGTATCTTTTAAAACGCCTCCTCCCCAAAAAATAATGGATGGTATCATAAAGAAACTAATCACTAAATGTTTACTGTATTTTGGATATATTTTACAAAAATTAGAATACGCTGCCCATAAACCCAAAAATGATGCTGCAGAAAATAAAACAGTAGTTGTCCCATAAGAAAAAAGCCCAAAGAAATTAGCAATTACAATTAACTTCACCATCACCCAAATATCCTTTCCATTAATAAAATAGATGGTTTCCATATCCACCATATCTCCTGACAAATCAAGATTGGCATGGGAGGTAAAAAAAAGTTCTACCAATCTTAACGGGTTGTTTACAAATATCTTAGAAACCTCATCTGCTGCTTTATAATAACTCAAACTATCACCACCTTTATAATAATAAACAGTCAATAAGGCAAACATAAAGCCACCTATTACCTTGGCTGTTAAGCCCATAATAAAATATTTGTACTCCGGATTTTTATCAATTTTGATACGCTTTATATAAAAAGCAACAATATACAACAAAGCAAAATAAATGATTGCTAAGCACATATCATAAAGGCTTAATTGTAAATCAAAATAATCTACTACCTGAAACTTCATTTATTTAGTCAATTGTTGTGTTATTACTTCCACCACTTGCTGAGCTTGCTCTATTTCTAAATCAAAATATAAGGGCAAACGTAATAAACGCTCACTTTCTAATTTTGTATTATCGTTTTCGGAGCAAAAATAAGGATAGTTCTTCCCTTGGTTACTTAAATGTAATGGAGAATAATGAGTGTAAGCCGCTATTTCTTTTTGGGACAAACTGTTTACTAATAATTGTTTTTCTTCCTTATTGTTTAGTTTTATGTAAAAAATATGGGCATTATGGGCATTATCTGTTGTGGGAAAATCAATTTTACCTTCTTTTTTTAATGTTAAAAGTGCTTTTTGATAATGTTGATACAACTGCTTTCTTTTTGAAGTTACTTTTCTTACCTCCATCAGTTGAGCCAATAAAAAAGCAGCGTTAATCTCACTTAACCCATAGCTAGATCCTATTGTTTTCCATGTATATTCATTTACATCTCCATCTAAAAAAGCCTTTCTGTCTGTGCCTTTCTCTATAATAACATCAATTTTTTCTACTAATTTTTTATTATTAATAAGTATTGCTCCTCCTTCTCCACAATGAATGTTTTTAGTATCATGAAAACTGATACAACCTATATCCCCAAAAGTTCCTAAGTGTTTATTATTGAAGTAGGAATCAATACTTTGAGCAGCATCTTCAATTAAATAAATATTGTTGCTTTTGCAGATTTCAACTATTCTTTCCATGTTTTCTGTTAATCCGGTATAATGCACCAACACCACCGCTTTGGTTTTGGGTGAAATGGCTTTTTCTAACAATGCTTCATCTAAACACATGGTGGCAGGATGGATGTCCACAAAAATTATCTTCGCTCCTCTTAGGGCAAAAGCATTAGCCGAAGAAACAAATGTAAAGGAGGGAACAATTACCTCATCTCCTTCTTTTACGTCAATAGCTAAAGCAGCTAATTCTAATGCAGAGGTACAACTTGCTGTTAACCTTACTATTTCGCAGCCGGTAATTTTTGATAATTCTAACTCGCATTTTTTGGAAAATTCTCCGGGATAAGAAAAACTTTTATTTGCAATTACTTCATTTATCGTTGTAACTTCGTTGCCAGAAACAAAGGGTATATTAAACGGAATTTTCAAAATAATGATGAAAGAATTAGTTTTTGCTACAAATAACGAAAATAAAATTAAAGAAATAAATGCTTTGTTGCCAAAGAGTTTTAAAATATTAAGTCTAAAAGATATTGGCTGTAATGAAGACATCCCTGAAACTGCCACCACCATAGAAGGAAACGCTATATTAAAAGCTCAATATGTTTATGAAAAATACGGCTATAATTGCTTTGCCGATGATACAGGACTAGAAATTAATGCCTTGCATGGTGAACCTGGCGTTTACTCGGCAAGGTATGCAGGCGGGGATAAAAATTCCGATAAAAACATGGACAAAGTACTTCAAAAATTAAGCAACAAAACGGACAGAGCTGCTCATTTTAAAACAGTTATCGCATTAATCATTGATGGAACAACTACCTGCTTTGAAGGGGTTGTGCATGGTGAAATCACAACAGAAAAGCATGGTAAAGATGGTTTCGGTTACGATCCAATTTTTAAACCAAATGGTCATCAAGTTACTTTTGCAGAAATGCCTTTATCTGATAAGAATAAGATAAGCCATAGAGGCAGAGCAGTAAAAAAATTAATTGCTTTTTTAGATTTAATATAATAAAAAAAGAGCATGATTTACATGCTCTTTTCTATTCAACTATTTGGTAAAAATTACTTTGCAGCTACTTTAAATTTAACTGTAAAGAAGTCGTCAATCATTTTGTCTCCTAAGCCTTCAAAAAACTTTCCTGAACCGTATTTAATATCGTATAAAGTTCTGTCAACTTTAACTTCTGCATAAGCAGCTACTTTTCCGTCTTTTATTTCAATGGTAGCAGGAAATTCTATTTCTTTAGTGATTCCTTTAATGGTTAAATCAGCTTTTACAGTATAAGTATTTCCTTTCTTTTGTTTGGTTGATTTGATTTTTAAAATGGCTTCCCCGTGGTTTTTAGTGTCAAAAAAATCAGCTGAGTTTAAGTGCCCTTCTAACTTACCTTTCATATCTCCTTCTAAATCTGAAACTACTATTGATGTCATATCAATAATCACTTCTCCACCTACAATTTTATTATCTTCCACTTTTACGGTTCCTTCCTTGATTTCAATTGTACCGTTGTGTTGTCCCGTAACTTTTTTTCCTACCCATTCAACAGTACTTAAGTCTTTTTTAATGTGTAAATGACTATCGTCTCCATGTGCTTTTAGCGAGAATACCGATGCTGCTATTACCGCCATACTTAAAATAATTTTTTTCATGATTTCTAATTTT
>DATGOR010000252.1:0-3550 GCA_035305805.1 Vicingaceae bacterium
CCATATTTTGTACTTATATTTGTACATCAAATAAATACTTTATTATGCAAATCACAACAGTTTCTGACTTTAGAAAAGACATAAAAACCTACCTAGACAGAGTTATAAAAAACTTTGAAACATTAATCATTAATCGAGGAAAAGATGCCGGAATTGTAATTATGTCCTTAGATGAATACAATTCTTTGATGGCTACTAATCACGAATTATCATCACGAAAAAACGAAAAACGTTTGGATGCTGCAATTGACAAATTAAAAAAAGGAAAATCATTTTCAAGAGACTTAATAGAAGACTAACATGAAATATACCTTTGTTGACGAATCTTGGGAAGACTACTTGTACTGGCAGAAAACAGACAAGAAAAAACTAAAAAAAATAAACGAACTTTTAAAAGAAATTGCAAGAAACCCATTTGGTGGAGTTGGAAAACCAGAACCTTTAAAACATAAGTATGCCGGATTTTGGTCAAGGCGAATTGATAGCGAACATAGGCTAATTTATCAATATACAGAAGGGGAAATCTTAATTGCTAAATGCAGGTTCCATTATGACTAAAAAAATATCGTTACTAAATTACTCAATCAAAAACACAATAATGCTATGTTGGCAGCCTGTTCAAAAAAATATTCCTAGTCGTTTCATTTTAAATCTGTTTAGTTTTTAATACCTTTACCGCTATTATAGTCAATTGAATTTTTATAAAAATGACAAGAATAGAAGTGCTAAAAACCTATAAAATATTTATAGACGGGAAATTCCCGAGAACAGAATCAGGAAGGTATTACGTACCTGAAAATAAAGTAGGCAACATTTGTTTATCCTCCAGAAAAGATGTTAGAAATGCAGTAGTTGCTGCTCGTAATGCTCAAAGCAAATGGAGCGAAGTAACAGCTTTTAATAAAAGTCAAATACTTTACCGTATTGCTGAAATTTTAGAAGGCAGAAAAGCTCAATTTGTTGCCGAATTGGTGCAGCAAGGTGTAAAAGCTAAAGATGCAGAAAAAGAAGTCATCACTTCAATAGATAGAATAATTTATTATGCCGGTTGGTGCGATAAATTCACCCCTATTTTCAGTGCTGTTAATCCCGTTTCTACTGCACATTTTAATTTTACTGCACCAGAACCTACCGGAGTTGTTTCTATTCTTGCTCCAGAAAAATCAGGTTTATTAGGATTAATATCTACCATTATCCCTGTTATTGCCGGTGGAAATACTGCTGTTGTGCTAGCTTCTGAAAACATGCCGCTTTGTGCCATTACTTTTGCCGAAGTGTTGAACACCTCTGATGTTCCTAGTGGAGTGGTCAACATCCTAACAGGAAAAAGAAGTGAGTTGGTTGAACATTTGTCAACGCACATGGACATAAACGCTTTATTATATTGCGGAAATAATAAAAAAGAAATTGCCGAAATTCAAAAGCATTCGGTAAACAACCTTAAAAGAATTATAGTAAGAGATGATAAAGATTTGAATGATAAAACACACGAAAATCCTTATTACATTGAAGACTTCTTAGAAATGAAAACCACTTGGCATCCAATAGAAAAAATTGGTGCTTCAGGTAGTGGCTATTAATATATCTTGTGTTTTAGATAATACGCCTTAATTATGTTTGTTTTTACACAAATTTTAGGTTGATTATCACTTATTAACACAGATTTAAAACATCTTTGATGTTTTTTTGTGATAATTTTAAAGCGTTAGAAAATAATTTGTGTGATTAGTGTCAATTTGTGTTATAATGTTTTAGAGCATATTTTTTCCTTAATTAACACTAGTAAATAAAGATTATGAATAGACATGAATTACTTTTAAATGCCATAAATGCTGCTATTGAAGCAGGAAAAGAAATCTTAACAGTTTATTCTACTGAATTTCAAGTAGAGAACAAAGCAGACAAATCACCATTAACAGAAGCCGACAAAAGAGCTCATCAAGCCATTGTAAAAGGATTAACTTCAACAAATTTACCAATACTTAGTGAAGAAGGTAAGTCTATTCCTTATGACGAAAGAAAAAGTTGGAAAAAATTTTGGATGGTAGATCCTCTGGATGGCACCAAAGAATTCATTAATAAAAATGGAGAATTTACCGTAAACATTGCTTTGATTGAAAATCAACAAGCCACTATGGGGGTTATTTATGTGCCGGTTACGCAAGAATTGTATTTTTCGGATGAAAAAGCCTATAAAATAAACAACATTACTACTGCTGCCAACACACTTACTGATTTAATAAATACTGCTAATGAATTGCCTTTAAAAAACGAAAGAGCAGATTTTGTTGTTGTTGCCAGCCGTTCTCACATGAGTGATGAAACCAAAACTTTTATTAATAAAAAAGAAGCCGAGCATAAAAGCATCAGCTTACTATCAAAAGGTAGTTCTCTAAAACTGTGTATGATTGCCGAAAATGCTGCTGATTGTTACCCCAGGTTTGCCCCTACTATGGAGTGGGACACTGCTGCAGGAAACGCTATTATTAATGCAGCAGGAGGAATTGTGATAGACCAAACTACCCAAGAAAAAATGAAATACAATAAAGAAAACTTGTTAAACAACTGGTTTTTAGCTCAATTAAATTAATCATTTCTAAAACTTTATTCCTATGAAATATTTACTTTCTGTTACCTTAATTGTTTTTTTATTTTTAACCAGTTGCCAGCCTGAAGGTAGAGTTTTTGTTGAACACAAAGAACTTTCCCCGGATTTAGAATGGTTAAAAAAAGACAGCCGAGAATTTAAAGTATTGATTGAAGACAACTCTATCAATTACGATTTTAAAATCTCCTTTAGATATGCAAATGGCTATCAATATAAAACTGCCAATATTGTTGTGAAAGAAATTTCGCCAAGCGGTGAGGAAACTAGCAACAACTATGAATTAAAAATTAGAGATGAAAAAGGAGAGTTTATTGGTGAAGCGGGTTACGATATTTGGGACAGTGAACACTTAGTTGAGCCATCAAAAAAGTTTGAAGAAAGTGGAACTTACACCTATATTATTGAACACAATATGCCTAAAGATCCTTTACATTTTGCAATGGAAGTGGGCATTGTAGTGGACAAAGTGAAGTAAACAACTGATTTTTAGCAAAAAATTGTAAGACATTAAAATCTTACTTACTTTTGTACTTACGTTCTTTAGAAATAAAATTGTCTGCACGGACTCCGTGCTTATCAAGAAAGGTGGAGGGAATAGGCCCTGCGAAACCTTGGCAACCAACTATAAGTCCCGAATGTTCGGGATTGGAAAATCGGTGCTAAATCCTATCTCGATAAATCGGGAAAAGATAAGTAGAAAAAAAATAAAAGAAACCCTTCTGCTTATTGATAACAGAAGGGTTTTTTGTTTTTATAAATACAATATGGCAAATATAAAAGAAGAATTAAAAAAACGAATCCTAGTATTGGATGGAGCAATGGGCACCATGATTCAACAATACAAACTTACGGAAGAAGACTTTAGAGGCGAACGATTTAAAAATCACTCTTGTCCGCTAAAAGGAAATAACGACATTCTTTCCATCACCAAACCTGAAGTAA
>DATGOR010000253.1:0-4829 GCA_035305805.1 Vicingaceae bacterium
CCATCAGGCACATATTCTTTCCCTCCTGAGGTAAGGTAAAGTCTGGTTTTATACTTCATTTTACGATGAATAAAGTCTTCTTTTTCTACATCTTTATACATGCCCGTAGAGCGACTTGCAGCAGCAATTATTGGATCGAAAGTTCCTCCAAAACAAGCGTCTAAGCTTAAAAAAATATGTTCGCAAGGAATATTATTTACTACCGTTCGTAAATTGCTGTGCGATAAAAATGAAGTGTGAGCAATATCATCTGCTTTAGAATCTTTGGCGATTAAATAACCTTCTTTAAATACCTCATCGTAATAACCATGTCCGGCAAAAAAGACAAATAACTGGTCGTTTTCTCCATAAGGAATCATGGCATAAGTTTTTAGCTTTTTCAAGATATCATCTAGTTTAGGGTTGCTAAGCACTTCCACCACAAAACCATAATCTTGCGATAAATCTTTTGCCATTTCACCAACATCAATAACAGGGTTTATTAAGTTATCAAAATTGTCGTACTCGCTAACGGCTATTAAAAGTGCATAATTGGTTTGCTTTTTTATACTGTCATTATTGGCAGTTTGGTCGGTGGGCAAAATAACGGAAGAAGTGGTATTATCAGCCGATTTTTGCTTTTTTAGGTGTTCAAAATTAAACGGGTTTTCGGTAGTAATTACTTCGTATTTTTTTTGTGTTTCGGGATGCACTAGTTGAAAATTTTTGTATTCAAAATGCACATCGTTTTTTACTGAAGTCTTTTGTGCTGTTATATAAGCTTTTGAAATATTTTCTTTTAAAGCTTTAGCGTCTTCTCTGGGAATGTTAATGTAGGCTTCGGTGTTGCAAAATGTAATGGGGTAAATTGTTTTGTCTGCATCGTATTGTTTCAACGCTAATTTTAATTTTGCTTGTGTGGCAGAAGGCTTAGCAACGCCAAATAATTCTTCTTGTTTTTCCTGAATTTTTGCCAAAATAACCGAACGGGCTTTTAGCAATCTTTCCCAATACTCTTTGCTGGTTTCAAACTCATCTTTGGGTGCTGCCAAATTTTTATCCAAGCCTTTTATTATTTCTCTTGAAAAATCTTCTGTAAGGATGCTTTTTTGAGAAAAGGTTAAACTATTGCCCAAATAAGCCACTATTTTAGAAAAGTTAGAACTGTTAATGCCTTTTACCTCCCAAATAATGGCGGTGTGGTCTTCTCCGCAACTTACCAGCTTTTTACCATCTAAACTGTAGTTTAAAGACAGAATATACGCATTGTGCCGTGGAAACTGTTTGCCGGCTGTCCAAGTGTTTTTTTGCTTTAAATAGGTTTCGATGATGGAACCATTTGCTACAGCTATACTTTTTCCATCGGGAGAATATTTCACCTCTTTCTTTCTTCCAATTTTTACTTTTAAGGAATCTATTAAAGTAAAGTCTTTACCTGTGAGTTGGTACTCCCAAAATTTATCCGAAGTTCCTGCAATAAACCTGTTTTCGTAGGGATGAGCTTCTAAATAATTCAAGCCCCAATAAGTGGTGGGAAGCTTTTGCAAAAGCTCAAAATGGTTGTTTTTTTGTTGATAAACACTAATGTTAGCTTCTTCTCCACACACCATTAAATACTCGTCTTTAAATGAAAAAACGGCATCGTAAACTCTTTTCTCTCCTTTTATTTCCTGAATTTCTATCCATTTATCATCTTTCAATTCAAAAATTTTAGCTGAATTATCGATGCCGGTAGAAACAAAACGGTTGCCTTGATGATTGAAGTTGATGGTTACAATTCTATCGCTGTGGGCGGTAATTAATTGTTCTACTTTTTGAGAAATCAGGTTGTAAACAGCAATATCTCCAACAGAATTAAACCTGCCAATAAGCAAATATTTTTCGTTGGGAGAGAACGCTATTTTGCAAGAAGACCTATCGTAAAGCGTATCGCCAACATGCGAGTAAAGCAAATTATGGAATTGATCAAAAAGAAACACTTTGTTTTTATCGGCAGTATAAGCAAAGTAGGTTTGGAAAGGTGAGTATTGTGCTTCCATGATGTAGCCATCGCTTTCTATTACTTTGCTTTCATTTAAGGTAATTTGAGCCAAAGTAAATTGGCACCACAACACCGAAAAACAACAGAAGGCAATAATTTTTTTCATGGAAACTAGAATGAAACTATTTTTATATACAAACATACTAATCTTTAGCTGTATAGTTATTATGACGCAGCAGAAAAACAGCTAATTTCTAATCTCCAATAATTAATTCTCTTAATCCTTAACAAAATGCTTGTGATAATCCTGTTGGCTTCTTTTAATTACTTCTAACGCTTCTTCCCTACCATAAACATGGCTAATTTCTACATTGGCTTTTTCCTCTCCGGGAATGGATTTATAGGTTAAAAAATAGTGTTTTAATCGGTTGATTAATGATGGCGGACATTCTAAAATATCTTTCCACTTGGCATACACTTCATCACCTTTAAGGATAGCTATAATTTTATCATCCGCTTCATTATTGTCTATCATCCTAAAACCACCTATAGGAATAGCAGGAACAATAATATTTCCGTGGGTAATGTTTCTTTCTGTTAGCACACAAATATCTAAGGGGTCGCCATCTCCTAAAACGTTGGTTTTACCTGTTTTTTCCATACAAAAAGCGGCTACCTGCTCGGCACAATATGTTTGCGGAACAAAGCCATACAAAGCCGGAACAATGTTAGAAAACTTTTGTGGTCGGTCAACTTTTAAAAAACCGGAGGCTTTGTCAACTTCGTATTTTACCGAATCGCTTGGGGTCATTTCTATAAACGACATTACCATTTCAGGAGCTTGCTCTCCAATAAAAATCCCGTGCCACGGGTGTGCTTGATATTTTTTTTTCATTTTTCTTACCTAATCAAATCTTCCTGCTAGAACAGCAGTTTCTTTAAATGATTTTACATTACCTTCTAAATCAAAAACCTCTATAAAAATAACATAAATGCCTATGCGGGCTTTTTCGTTGTAATCGTTAATACCATCCCAACTAAATGTTCCTTTGGTGCCTAACAATTGGCTTTTTATTAGGTTACGAATTTGCCGTCCTTTAGCATCATAAATCACTACATTGGCGACAAAACCGGGCGTAGAAAATTCGTAAGAAATGTTTAACACATCATCTATTCCATCATTATTGGGAGAGAATGTTTTAGGATCTATAGTGATAGTACCGCCATCGGTATTGGCAAGTTGGAATTGGGAATTTTCGTAGCCCGGAGTAGCAAATCCATCTTCTTCGGCTGTCGAATGCCAATTAGTTCTATCGTTAGTTAGTCGGTTGTAATCTATTCTTTCTAATGAAACACCTTTAACACTGTTCAATAACGAAAAATGCATGTCTTCTTCATAATAAAAACTATCTACCGTAAGGTTGAGGTTGTTTACTAACACAACTGTCCCTTCACTATTGTTATAAGATGGTAAGCTAGCCATTTCTATAAAAGTTTCGGTTTTAGAATTGATATATTCCGTAGCAATGTTGTTCGCATCTTTAGTAAGCAATACAAATTCTCCCGGTAAAATTAATTTTGGAGTAGTGATAATTGGTTTAAGGTTAGCTACAACATTATTGTCTGTGTTTGCCAACGACCAATTTTGTAAATCGATAAATTTATTAGAATTGTTGTACAGCTCCACAAAATCAGAACCTCCTGTAAATGGGTTAAATAGCACTTCGTTAATCACTAAATCGCCACTAAAGCCTTGTTCGGGTAAAGCAAAAATTGCAAAATTGTTGCTGCCTATTACATTTCCCACACAATCGTAAGCCCCGGTAACTGTAACTGTATATTTTATCTGAAAAGTGAGTTTGTTAGCCAAATCTAACTGTACATTTTTGTTATCAATAATTACCACATTGCTGATGTTAATACCATTGTTGATGGCGTATGAAGCAGCTAACAGCCCATCTCTGTCAATAATTTCGCTAAAAGTTAAAATTACCGTAGAATCTGAAGTAGCATTAGCTTCCAACAAACGAGGTAAGGTATTATCAGGATTAGCAGCAAAAACAGAATTTTGAGCCCCTGGAGTTCCTCCAAACCATTGCGTTGAAGCTGCCCAGTTATCATATTCTCCACAAGGGTTAGCAGGGTCTATCATTTCTAAGGTCCAACCGCCATCTTTTTTGTTATCATCTTTATACCACGAGTCAAAATAATTTACTGAATGAATGATGGTGGTATCAGGAGCATATAAGGTCATGATGTCATCTGTGTTGTTTAATGAAGGCAATTCATTAATGGTAACCACTTTTCCGAAAGGAGCAAACTGATTTTCGTTAGTTGTTTTACAAACGATTACATATTCCCCGGGAAATATTTTTCCGGGATTAAGTTGTTTCATAGAGGTTAAATCGGATATCCAACAATTAGTTAAATCTATCACTTTGTTGGTTGGATTAAACAATTCTATAAATTCTTGTTCGGGCAAACCTACTGTTGGCGATGGGTCAGGAAAAAGTTCGGTAATGATGATTTCAAATTTTTGGGGTGCTTTTCCTATACCAAAACTATAATTAGTTGGGTTTAGTGCATTTCCGGAACAATCGGTAGCTCCAACAACTGTAACCTGATATACCAAAGAAGAATCTAATATTGGAGAAAAAGTAAGTGTTACGCTGTGTAAATCTAAATTTACCTGAGTGTTGGTTACGCTTATCCCATTATTAATACCATAAGTGGCTGTTGCCAAACTAGCGGAATCCATGGTTTCGTTAAAATTCACTTTTAATGTAGATGCAGATAACACATCAACACCAATAATATTTGGAGCTTGAGCATCTGGAGTTGGGTTATATACCGAGTTTTGTGTTCCGGG
>DATGOR010000254.1:0-5382 GCA_035305805.1 Vicingaceae bacterium
TCGAAAGAAAAAATCTATTGAAGTAAGCTTTTCAATACTATCTACAGAAACTACATATTGCCGGAGTGGTAAGCTCGATTTCTGATTCGGTAATAAAAATCCAATCGCTTGTTGTCGAGATTTTTTGTAATCTAAAATTACTTTATAATAATAATTCGGAACACTAACTTTATTAGGACCAATGGCAGGCAAGCCTTTAGTTAATACCGGACCTGTAACAACATACAAAGTGTCATAAAGCATTACCCAATCCCTAACTTGTTCTTCCAATTTTTTCCATATTCCGCGGTTAAAAGAGGGCGTTTGTGGACTCATATTGCTATAATAAAAAGAAGCATTCATAGCCTCTAAACTCCACGCCATGTCAGCGGCAGCAGCTAAATGTCCTCTATCGTAACCGGATTTTTTATAATCCTGATCATCAGCAGATTTAGTTGAGATTTTTGGGTCGGGTTTAAAGTTATCGGTACGATCAACTTTTTTATTAGTTTCAGCTTTTGTAAACTCATAAGCCACCCAAAATGCTTGTTCGTGTTCTTCGCTGTAACATAAAGAAAAACCTGTATGTGAAGTAATAGTAGTATTTTCCGGCAGGAATGGTATTTCTAATGAATCTGGTTTTAAAAATGGTAATTTTTGAGGTAAGGTATCTCGTTTTACAGGTGTAACAATAGCAGTGTCTTTTTTGTCTTCGCTGGATAAGGATGTTAGTTGTTTGCTTTCATTTGATGGTTGATTAAAAAAATAGATGATGCCAAAAGCAAGAAGAATTAGTACTAATAAAACACTCAGAAAAATAATGATTTTGGTAGAGGTTTTCATATAGATTTATTTACCGATACAAAAGCGAGAAAAAATATTATCTAGCAGGTCATCAGTAGATATCTCACCTGTAATTTGTCCTAAGTGATATAAAGCTTGACGGATGTCCATGGCTAAAAAGTCACCGGAAATTTGACTGCCCAACCCTTCCAGTACTTTTAATAAATATTCGTCTGCTTTTGATAATTCCTCGTGGTGGCGAGCATTGGTAACTACCGTATCATTGGTGTTAACTATACCGGAAGCAACACTAGTATATAGTTTTTCTTTGATGACATCCGTATTATGATTGTTTTTTGCAGCTATAAATATCACATCATCAATGTCGCTAAATTTTTCTTCCAGGTTTTTATCATCAATTTTATCCACTTTATTAGCAATCACAAACAGCTTTTTTTGCTTATGAGCTATTCTTTTATGAATGTTGGCGATATCGTTTATTAGCTTATCTTTAGATATAGTAGCAGCATCTACCAATAAAAGTACAATTAACGCTTGATCAATTTTTTCGTAAGATTTTTTTATCCCCAAGGATTCAATTTGGTCGGTAGTTTCTCTAATGCCTGCGGTATCTACAAACCTAAAATTAATGCCTTTAATGTTTAGTTCATCTTCAATCACATCTCTAGTGGTTCCTGCAATGTCTGAAACTATGGCTCTTTCTTCATTCAACAACGAATTGAGTAAAGTAGATTTTCCAACATTAGGTTCGCCAACAATTGCAACCGGAACGCCCGATTTTATTACATTTCCAACATTAAAAGATTGTATTAATTGATGTAGTGCTTCATGGAGTTTTGCCACCAATGTCTTCAATTGCTCTCTGTTGGCAAATTCTACATCCTCTTCACTAAAATCAAGTTCTAATTCAATAAGCGAAGCAAAGTGAATCAGTTCCTCTCTAAGTTGTTTGATTTCGTTGCTAAAGCCTCCACGCATTTGCTCCATTGCTAATTGATGAGCAGCTTCCGAATCGGCAGCTATAACATCTGCTACAGCTTCTGCTTGAGACAAATCCATTTTACCATTTAAAAAAGCTCGCATGGTAAACTCTCCTTCTCTGGCGTGTTTTGCTCCATTTTTCATCAACAATTGCAACACTTGTTGTTGAATATAAGGCGAGCCGTGTGTTGAGATTTCTACCACATCTTCACCGGTAAAGGATTTTTTATCTTTAAAAACACTCACCAATACTTCATCTATAATTTTACCGTTGTCTCTAATAGTTCCAAAATGGATGGTATGAGTAGGAACTTTTTCTAAGTTTTTACCAAAAAATAAACGGTTAGTAATTGTAATCGCATCATTTCCTGAAAGGCGAATGATAGCTATGCCGCCAACTCCCGGTGGAGTAGAAATAGCACAAATAGTATCCGTAAGTCGGTGATTGTTCATGATGCAAAATTAAGGATTTAGCGGTTCATCCAACTTATAATCCACATACAGTTCAGTAAGTTTGTTATAAAACTCTTCGGCAATTTTTTTAGCTCCCTTTGGAGTAAAGTGGATGTAATCGGAAGCTGCCAACGGAGGATCTGCATTTACCCAATCCGGCATGGAATTCTTACCTCCCATTACTTCGTACATATCCCAAAAAATGCAGTCGGAAGAAAGTGCTGCTTCTTTCATGGCGTCACGCACATTTTCAAGAAAAGGGTAGGTAACATAAGTTGTTTTTTCCTTGATGGACATATCACTTGGTCCAATTACCATCACAGCAGCTTTGGGATTATTTCTTTTAATAAAATTGATTTGAGATTTAAACCAATTTCCATAATCTTCACATTCTTTTTCCGATTTTAAATAAGGCATTACGTTGCCTCCAAATTGCAGGATAATTAAATCCGGTGAAAGATGAGCATAAGCATTTGCCATTAAGGTTTTGTCCATTTTAGTAAAAATAGTGCCTGATGAACCTCTTAGTGGAATATTGTCCATTACTACACCTGTGTTTCCTTCTAACGAAAGTGCATACACATCCGGACTGTCTTTTCCTTTAAAATTCACTACCACTTCTTGAGGTGTTTTTTCAAAATTTACTTTTATTACTTCAAAAGGGGTGTTTGCTAACAATGTTCCACTTTTAACACTATTTCCATCGGCCGTAATTTCATAATTTATATTTGCCACCATGTTGCTCAGCATTATGCTCAATTGCGTATATTGTTTGGTTTTGGCGTATGATGCTTTCGGAGGATTGATTTTTATCCAAGCTTCGTTATCAGGCAATTCATCTAAAAAAGTTGTTTGAGGCATAGGGGCGTATCGGCTAAAACTAATTAGCGGACCATATTTGTTGTGTGTAATGGTAGAATCTTTAACTCCAAAACCTGCATAACGTTTCCAATTTTCGGAATAACTGATGTTGACACTCATTTTTGGAGCAATGTCCACTACCGGAAAAAGCCCAACGCCAATACCTCCAAACTTAGTTTGTAATTCATTTCTAATGTAGGATGTAATTCTATCCACTTCAATTTGAGAATCGCCATAATGCATGATGCGCACTTTCTTTTTCTGAGCTTTTTCTAAAGCTTCAAAAAAACGATGCAAAGCAGGTTTAGATTTATCGGTAACTTGCAGTTTTTTTCTGTATGCCGCTAAGGAATCTAATTTTTGTTGAATAATGGTAGAATCTATTTGCGATATTTTTTCTTTTACCTCAGAAGAGTCAAATAAAATGGCTAAATCTTTTTCATATTGACCTATACTATCGGTAGTGTTAGCCACACCAAAAAACTCGTTGGGAGTAGGAAATTGCAATTCGTATTTCCCTACTTTAATTCCATCGGGAGGAAAAACAAACATGACCAAAAAAAGCAAAAGAAATACTGCTACCAACGCTACAAACGTTATTAGAGGAGAAACATTTTTAACTTTTTTAGGCGTTTCTTGTGCTATTATTTCTTCGGAATTTTTAATTGTTGACCAACGTTTAAATTTGCATCAATATTATTGAATTTCATAATGTCATCAGCAGAAATACCCGGATAGTTTTTAGCTATTAACCACAAATTATCTCCTGATTTTACCGTGTAAACAGAATAATTATCATTTGAGAAGTTAGTTGTCCGGGAATTATTATTGGTTGTTTCCTTTTCTTCCACAACCGGTTCAGGAGCCGCTTGCCGATCACCGTAAATGGTTAATTTCTGACCAATATCAATTCTTGTTCCTTTCAGGTTATTCCAACTTTGCAATTCAGCAACTGAAACCTTATACCTTTCGGCAATAATCCCTAATACATCGCCCGATTTTACGGTGTAAATAATCGGTTCACCATCAAATTCAGGAATAAAATCTTTTTCTGAAGAATCAGTAACTTTTGGTTTATTTAATACCGAATCTTGGTAAAAATAAAGACTATCTCTAAGTGGAAGAATTTTTTCTTTGTCCGATATAGAAAAATACAACGGATAATTAGCAGGGAAAATTTCTGATTCAAAGTAGATTACCGGATTTAAAAACAAAAATTCATCTTTGTCAAAACCTACAACATCTTCTAATGCTTTGGCTTGCAATTTTCTAGGAAAAATGAGTGTATCTGTTTTCCAGTCAGGTGATAATTTAACTGCTTCGTAATCATCATAATTATAGATATAAACCATTGCTGTAAAAGCATTTACAAATTCATTGGTTGCTGTAGGTAACAACTCATAAAGCGATTTATAGTCTTTTTTTCCCGAACGCAATATAGCTTTATTAACATTCACTACACCACAAGAATAAGCGGCTAACGTCAGTTCCCAATCTTGATACAATTCGTATAAATGAGCTAAATTTTTAACTGCAGCAAAAGTAGCTTTTTCCATGTTTCTTCTTTCATCAATGAATTCATCGACTCTTAGTCCGTACTTTACAGCTTGCGGGTAAGTTAGGTGCCAAAATCCTTCGCCACCAATTCCATTTTTGGACATTGGATTAAAAGCTGAACAAACCAAAGGCACTAAACTCAACTCTTTGGGTAGTTGATGTTTTTCTAATTCCTTATCAATTATGGATTGATAATAATTAAGTAAACTCAATGCTGTTGGGCATTTATAAGCTTTTAGTGAAAAATAAAAGGGTAAATAATGGTTTTCAGGATAAGCAGTTGGAAAAGCTTTTTCTAAAGGTTCGTTACCGAATAAAAACTGAGATCCGGTAGTAATTTCCGGCCCTTTATAGTCGATGTGTTTTGGTGGTTGTGTTTTTGACAAAGCAATTAATCGCTTGTTGTAATTGTTTCGATTAACGTTTTCAAATTCAGTTTTATAAATGGTAGATTTCTGTTTCGGTTGGGCTATACTTACCCACGAAAAAACAACTAATAAAACAAACAACAGCAAGTATTTCTTAAATAAAAGACACATAAAAATAGGCTATTTTGTTGCTGCTACTTTTTCAATTTTCAGACCAATATCGGCAATACCATACAAAGAATTTTCTACTCGCATGGCTTGTTCCATGTAAACAGTATAAGTTCCTGATTGGGCAAACTTCACACTGCCTAAATAAGGTTGTTGATAATCCCACAAATCACCAATACCGTTGCCTTTCCATTTCCCTCTATTATCAGCA
>DATGOR010000255.1:0-2108 GCA_035305805.1 Vicingaceae bacterium
TAGCAGCGTATCCCAAGCCAATATTCTGGGTTTTGGCCAATTGGCTACATACACCAATACATCATAATTTTCGGCATTTCTTGCCCATACGGGAAAGCGCAAATCGTAGCACACCATAGGACAAATTTTCCAGCCTTTGTAGTCTATAACAACCTTTTTGTTGCCCGAGGTATACACTTTGTCCTCGCCAGCCAAGGTAAAGGTATGCCGCTTATCGTAATGTGCTACTGTTCCATTGGGTTCTACAAAAAGAAATCTGTTGTAAAACTTCCCGTTTTCTGTTATAACAACACTTCCGGCAATGGCAGCATTGGTCTCCATGGCTGTATTTTGCATCCAAGTTACCGTTTTGCCATCCATAGGTTCTGCTACTTCGTTAGGATTCATGGTAAATCCCGTGGTAAACATTTCGGGAAGTATAATAACATCAACGGCCGTGTTAATGGTTTCTATTTTTTCGGTGAAATGTTTTCGGTTTTTCTTGGGGTGTTCCCAAACCAAATCGGACTGGATAATGGCTACTTTTAGTTGATCTTGCATGTGCTAAAAATAAATAATTTGCATAAATAAAAAATTTAATCGATTATATATTACTTTTGAAAGAATAAACATAAGAAAAAAAATAAAAGTCTTATTTTTAGGCAACTAATTCATTTTTTCTCAAAACATCATTTTATTTTTATGAGCGCCCTTCAAAAATTGAGACGCCTATCTTTCTGGACAATCGACTTTTTTCAAGGTCGCAGAATATCAAACCATCTAAAGGAAATTCATTGCATACAAAATAGTTTTTCTTCTAAAAAATCTACAGCGCTACAAAAGAAAAACCTTGATACCATTTTAAACCATGCTATCAACACAACTCCTTACTATAAATCAATAAATGGCTTTAGTTCCATAAGTGATTTTCCCGTAATAAATAAACTAATTGTAAAAGAGCATTATGAGAATTTCATATCTTCTAATTACAAACATAAAAAGGATAAATTATACAAGGTAAGTTCAAGCGGTTCTACAGGAATACCCATAACATTGCTACAGGGAAAAACAAAAAGACATCGCTTGTCTGCAAGCCTTATTTACTTTTTCAAGCAATCTGGTTTTGAAATTGGCCAAAAATTATATGTGTTTGAAGTGTGGAGTGAAACCGAGATTAAAAGCAAATTTTATTCTTGGCTTCGCAACATGGTAAACATTAATATTTTAAAACTAAATGAAGAAACTATTTTAGAAGTTATAGAGTCTTTAAAAAACGACCAAAGTCCAAAAGCCCTTATAGGATTTCCCTCAGCTTTTGAAAGCATTACTAAATACTTAGAAAAAAACAATTTAGACCTATTGGATTGCAATATAACCTCAATAACAACTAATTCGGAAGCCCTAAATCTCCTTGTTAGAAAAAATATTGAAAAATATTTTGGCATTTCTCCTGTTTCGAGATACTCCAACGAGGAGTTTGGGATTCTAGCACAGCAAAAACCAAATGAATCACAACATTTTCAAATTAATTGGGCTAATCAATTTATTGAGATACTTGATATGGAAAAAGATGAGTCTGTACCTTATGGCACACCTGGCAGAGTTGTGGTTACCGATCTTTTTAATTTTGCCATGCCTATGATAAGATATGATACTGGCGATATTGCAATTATGAAGCTTAATGAAGAAAGCAACGAATTGGTTTTATCATCTGTTGAGGGGCGAAAAATGGATCAGATCTACGATACTAACAACAACTTAATTTCTTCCTTTGCCATTTATAAAAACTTGACCCCTCATTATTCAAAATTAAAACAATATCAATTCATTCAAGAAGCCCAAAAAAAATACACTGTTAAACTTAATACTATCTCTAGGTTTGAAGAAAAAGACGAAGTAAGGCTAGTTGAAGATTTAAAGTCAGATTTGGGCAATGATGCAGATATAACCTTAGAATACATAGACGCTATACCACTGTTACCTTCTGGAAAAACTAGAAAGGTTGTTAATAATTACAGAAATTAATTCTTTATAATCCTCTTTTAAACAATATTCATTTTTTTCAACAAAAAGGAAGCATTCATATTTTTGCATACACCTGCTTTCAATTTATAATCAAAATAAAGCTC
>DATGOR010000256.1:0-14343 GCA_035305805.1 Vicingaceae bacterium
TCAACCTTTGTTATATCGGTATTTTTATATTTTGGATTATGGGATTGATAGGAGCTATCAATGAAAATAAGAAACCTGTTCCTGTTTTAGGAGATTTATATCAAAATCTATTTAAAGGAATACAGTAAGAATAGAAAAAAAACAACAGAAAAGCTCCTATAATTTCGGAGCTTTTTTATTGCATTATTTTAGAGATGTGTTTATTATACAACTGATTAATAATACCGTCAGCCAATCCCACTTTGGGCACAAACATATCTTTTACCCCTGCTTTTTTCATTACCGTTAGGTATATTTTCGATGCGTGAGTAATTACATCTGCTCTATCCGGACGTAATCCTAGTTTTAATTTTCTCTCCTCTAAGGTATGTTCGTTTAAAAATGCATCCATTTCTTTTAGCTTAGCGTATTTTAGCAATTTATAATTTCTAAGTCCACATAAAGTATAAATAGAATTGATGTTTCCTCCTGTTCCAATTATCATATCTATTTTATAATCAGTTTTAATCTGCCCTACCCAATCTTTTAATTCTTGCCAAGTAGCTTTAGTAACCATGTCATTTTTTAATCGGAGTGTACCAATTCTAAAGGAGTGTGTTTTAATTTTATTGCCTTTGCTAAACAGTGTTAATTCGGTGCTCCCTCCTCCAACATCCATATAAAGGTATGTTCCGTTTTGATCGATTTTTTCAGCAATGTGGGTTTCAAATAAAATGTCCGCTTCCACATTACCTTCTATAATTTGAATGGATAAATCTGTTTCTTGCTTTATTAAGGTTTTTATTTCATTAGAATTAGTTGCTTCACGCATGGCCGAAGTAGCACAAATTTCATAATCTAACACGCCATACACTTCTGTTAAATGCTTAAAAGCTATTAATGTTTTAAGTAATTTATTGATGTTTAATTCAGAAATTTTTCCCGAAGTAAAAACGTCCTCTCCTAAACGAATAGGTAATCTTACTAATGATATTTTTTTTAATTGAGGAAACGTTTCTGTTCGATATACTTCGCAGAAAAGCAAACGAACAGCATTAGAACCAATATCTACAGCAGCAAATCTCATAATTGGGATAAAATTACTTTATTTTCATTATTATACATGAACTTTAAACAACTTCAATACTAAAAGGTAAGCAATAAAGAATCTATTGTATTGATGACGAAATTTTTAATTTCCTTAGTTGATGGCTCCAAAAATCATCCAACCGTAAATGGCAAAACGCAAAAAACGTAATAATCCATAAGCTAAATAATTGGTAAGAGGATATTTAATTATTCCGGCAGCTACACTGGTAATAGCAAATGGAACAGGTAATAATGCTCCGGCTATAATAAGCAAGCCCCCCCATTTTCTCATATTATTAACGTGTTTAGCCATTTTAACCTCTAAAAATTCATATACCGAAGGAAAATAAGCAAAGGTTCTTCCTGAAAAATAAGATATAATTCCACCCAGATAAGAGGCTAATGACAATAATCCTAAATAAATCCAAGAGGCATCTGTTTTTGCTGCCCAAGCTATGAAAATTTCCGGTGGTATCAACCCTAAAATTGATTCCGAAATAAGAAAAACCGTTAAAATTCCGGCAGTTGGAAAAGTATCAATCATCATCTCTAGAATACTATTAATATCCATTACAAAAAAATGGATGCCTAACAACACTCCAATAAAAATAGCAATCGGAAGTAATGATTTCTTTAAGATGATTTTTAAAAAGGAATAAAAACCAGTATATACATAATACTGATGCAATAATTGCAAACGAGATTTTTTCTTAAATTTTTGTATTTTTTCCATATATGAAGCAAACAAAGATACTATTAACTTTGGCTTACAGCTAGTTTAATGCGTTAATTTTAGCTAAAAAACACTTCTTAAATCGTCATTTTTTTGATTTTTAGTCAGTTAATTTTCAATTTCACTAATGAAGATATTAACAATCTATCAGGAATAAATAGCAATAACTTTTGATGAAAATCTCATCTTGAATTTTAATATCATGATATATTTGTACTTTTCTAAATCAAAGTAAAAAGATGGCTTTCTTTTACTGAAAAATTATATAAACATCATGGCAAACAACGCTGTTAAGGAAACAAATTTTAAATTTAATACTCAAAAAAGTTTTTACAAAGGCAAGGTTAGAGATGTATATAACATAAATGATGAATTACTGTTAATGGTAGTTACCGACAGAATTTCAGCATTTGATGTGGTACTTCCGAAAGCAATACCTTTTAAAGGACAGGTGTTAAACCAAATTGCAGCCAAATTTTTAAAAGCAACGGAAGACATTTTACCGAATTGGGTAATTGCTGTTCCCGATCCCAATGTAACCATAGGAAAAATTTGCACTCCTTTTAAAGTTGAAATGGTAATTCGAGGCTATTTATCAGGCCATGCGTGGAGAGAATATAAAGCCGGAAAACGAGTAATTTGTGGTGTTACCATGCCTGATGGAATGAAAGAAAACGATAAATTCCCTGCTCCCATTATTACTCCTTCTACCAAAGCATCAGAAGGACATGATGAAGATATTTCCAGAGAAGAAATTATCGCTCAAGGAATTGTAACTGAAACAGATTATGTACAGTTAGAAAATTATACACGTCAACTTTTTCAACGAGGGACAGAAATGGCAGATAAAATGGGGTTAATTTTAGTAGATACTAAATATGAATTCGGAAAAATTGGTGATACTATTTATTTAATAGACGAAATCCATACTCCCGATTCTTCCAGGTATTTTTATAAAGAGGGGTATCAGCAACGACAAGATAACAACGAAAAACAAAAACAGCTTTCAAAAGAATTTGTTAGAGAATGGTTAATAGCCAATGGTTTTCAAGGGAAAGACGGACAAATAGTTCCGGAAATGACGGAAGAATTTGTACAAGAAGTTTCTGAACGATACATCGAACTTTTTGAAAAAATTACCGGAGACGAGTTCAAACGAGCTGATACTACTGATATCGTTTCTAGAATTGAAGAAAATTGTAAGCACTTTTTAGCAAACAGATAAAACGAAGGGAAGAAATGCAACGTAACATTAAAGCAATCATTTATGATATGGATGGTGTTCTGATTAATTCAGAACCACTATGGAGAGAAGCAGAAATTATTACTTTTAAAAAAGTAGGATTGGATTTTACTGAAGAAATGTGCAGAGAGACCATGGGGATGCGACTTTACGAAGTGGTGGAATATTGGTACAACAAAATGCCTTGGGAAGGAATGACCTTGAAAGAAGTGGAAAAGGAGTTATTAAAAACCGTAACCGCTTTAATTGTTAAAAATGGAAAAGCCATGGAAGGCGTTGTAGCTTCTTTAGAATATTTTAAATCAAAAGGATATCCAATTGCTTTGGCTTCTTCATCGGCAATGAAACTAATTATTACCGTATTAAACAAATTAAAAATTGCTTCTTATTTTGAAGTCATCAACTCTGCCGAGAACCTACCATTTGGCAAACCTCATCCTGAAATTTTCATTAAAACAGCACAAGAATTAGGTGTAAACCCTGTAGATTGTTTGGTAATTGAAGATTCTTTTAATGGAGTTTTAGCAGCTAAAGCCGCCTTAATGAATGTCATTGTTATTCCTGATGAGGAAAGTAAAAACGACCCTAGGTTTGTTATAGCCGATCAACAGTTAGAAAGCTTATTGGCGATAGAAAATAGTTTAGTTGAACAACACATTTAACATATCAGAATGGGCAAACGGCTTTTTTAGCTGGAATCAGCTCAAAAGTTTGTTTTTGTATAACGAAGGCGAACCACTCATTTTTACAGCATTTTTCTTTTGGGGATTTTTTGCCATCGTTTTACTCGTTTATTCCATCATTCATAAAAAAAGAGGGGTACGAAATGCTTTTCTATTTTTTGCAAGTCTGTTTTTCTATTACAAAACAAGCGGATTGTTTATTACCATTTTACTTTTTTCAACTTTCTCCGATTTTTTTATAGGAAAATTTATTTACTCTTCCCAAAAAAAAGTTAGTAAACAACTATTGGTGGCTCTAAGTGTAATTATCAATCTTTTTGTGCTTTGTTACTTTAAATACGCTTATTTTTTTACCGATGCTTACAACCAAATGTTCGATACAAAATATACGGTGTTTAACCATTTTGCCCAATTTGCTAATGATACCGTTGGAACTTCCTATTCTGTTAACCAAATATTATTGCCGGTTGGTATTTCATTTTTCACTTTCCAAACCATCAGTTATTCGGTAGATGTATATAAAGAAAAAATTAAGCCTGTTACCAATTTGTTAGATTTTGGGTTCTATGTGTCTTTCTTTCCTCAACTAGTTGCAGGGCCAATTGTAAGAGCATCGGAATTTATTCCTCAATTATATCAGCCTTATAAATTAACACAATATCAATTTGGATTAGCCTTATTTTGGATATTAAAAGGGCTGACCAAAAAAATTGTTATTGGTGATTACATTGCGGTAAACTTTATAGATAGAGTGTTTCACAATCCACTAATGTTTACCGGATACGAAAACCTAATGGCATTATACGGTTACTCATTACAAGTGTATGCAGATTTCTCAGGATATACCGATATTGCTATCGGAGTAGCTTTACTGATGGGGTTTACACTACCTACTAACTTTAATTCTCCTTATAAAGCAAAAAATGTAGGCGAATTTTGGAAACGTTGGCACATGAGTCTTTCCTCGTGGTTAAAAGACTATTTATACATCCCACTTGGAGGTAACAGAGGAGGCTCTGTGGGAACTTGGGTTGCCATAGGTGTAATTAGCACATTTGTAATATTGCTTTCAGGCAAAATGATAGTGTTGTATATTTTTTTATGGCTTGCTATTTTAATAACCGTTTTGGCTATATGGCTAAAATCATTTAGAGCATGGCTTACTACTAATATAAATTTATTAATCACCATGTTATTAGGTGGTTTATGGCACGGTGCAAGTTGGCAATTTGTAATTTGGGGAGGATTAAATGGCGTTGGACTTATGGTATATAAGCTTTGGAAAAAAATAAGTCCTTATGAAAAATACAATAATTTTTTAGCCTTAGCTTTAAAAGTGTTTATCACCTTTAATTTTATTACCTTCACGCGGATTTGGTTTAGAGGGGAAAGCATGGAGTCAACTTGGCAAATTTTACATCAAATTGGCAATAATTTTAGTGCTAACCTTATTCCTTCCATCACTTCGTCTTATGCCATGGTGTTTATTGTGATGCTTATAGGTTACATTATTCATGTGCTACCTACTAAAATAAAAAACTGGTACACCGATGCCTTCATTAAATTACCTTTAGCTATAAAAATTGTAGT
Source organism: Vicingaceae bacterium (assembly GCA_035305805.1). Lineage (GTDB taxonomy): Bacteria > Bacteroidota > Bacteroidia > Flavobacteriales_E > Vicingaceae > BRH-c54. The sequence goes on from DATGOR010000256.1 coordinate 5,318, forward strand.
GAGTACCATTATTATTTTTGGTATTTACCAATCTATGTCAGCCGACTTGCAGTCTTTTATATATTTTCAGTTTTAATATAAATTAAACATTATGAAATATACACAGGAAATCATTATCAACAAACCGATAAAAGAGGTAGTAGCGCTGTTTGACAATCCGAATAATTTATATGAATGGATGGAGGGATTGCAAAAATTTGAACACTTAAGCGGCACACCCGGAGAGCCGGGTGCTAAATCAAAGCTATTGTTTAAAATGGGAAATAGAGAAATTGAAATGATAGAAACCATTACTGCCCGAGATTTACCAACCGAATTTAGTGGTACTTACGAAGCTAATGGGGTTTTTAATATTCAAAAAAACAAGTTTATTTCTATTGCAGCTAATCAAACAAAACATGTAACCGAAAACGAATTTCAATTTAAAGGAGTAATGATGAATTTGATGGGTTTTTTAATGCCGGGTGCTTTTAAAAAACAATCATATAAATACTTAAAAGCTTTTAAAACGTTTGCAGAAAAATAATCTTAAGAATAATCCCACTAAACTTTAAGGCATAAAAAATGGGCAAGCTACTTACATCGCACCGCTCAACCACTTATCCTTGCTCTGTTCCCAGCCTGGGGAAGTTCAGCAGGAGCTGGTCGTATAAGACTTGCCCACCGCAAAAGTAGAAATATCTTTTAAAACATACCGATTAATTCAATAAAAAATTTAAGTAGTTTTGAAGCTTATCAAACAATACCAATTACTAATTTTGGTAAACCACTATGAACGAAGGTTTAAACATATCAGTAGTTATTCCACTTTATAACGAAGAAGAATCATTGCCCGAATTGGCAGAATGGATACATAACGTATTGTCGCATCATCATTACTCCTACGAAATTATTTTTGTTGACGATGGCAGTAAAGACAATTCTTGGAAGGTAATTGAAGAATTACAAACAAAAAACAACAGAATTCGAGCTATTAAATTTAGAAGAAACTATGGAAAATCTGCCGGACTAAACGTTGGTTTTGATGCAGCAAAAGGCGATGTAGTATTTACCATGGATGCCGATTTACAAGATAGCCCTGATGAATTACCTGAAATGTATCGCATGATTACTGAAGAAGATTGGGATTTGGTTTCCGGATGGAAGAAAAAACGCTACGATCCCATTTCTAAAACCATCCCTACCAAACTGTTCAATGCAGCTACCAGAAGCATGTCGGGCATTAAAAACTTACACGATTTTAACTGTGGTTTAAAAGCCTACAAAAAAGAAGTAATAAAAAACATTGAAGTTTACGGAGAAATGCACCGCTATATTCCTGTAATTGCTAAATGGGCAGGTTTTGAGAAAATTACAGAAAAAGTAGTGCAGCACCGCGAAAGAAAATACGGAACCACTAAATTTGGCTTAGAGCGTTTTATTAATGGATTTTTAGATTTATTATCCATTACTTTTATGGCAAAATTTAGCAAACGCCCAATGCATTTGTTTGGTACATTAGGAACCATCATGTTCTTAATAGGTTTTTTAATTTCACTTTGGCTAGGCATCAATAAAGTTTTTATTGATAAAGGTGCTCGTTTGTTAGCAGATCGTGCCGAATTTTACTTGGCCATTACTTCAATGATAATTGGATCACTTTTATTTATTGCGGGCTTTTTAGGTGAATTAATTTCTCGCTCATCGGTCAATAGAAACAAATACCAAATAGAAAAAGAAATTTAATCGAAATGAATATAGTGATTATTGGTCCGGCACATCCTTTTAGAGGCGGAATAGCTTTATTCACAGAACGATTAGCTCAACAATTTATTTCTGAGGGACATCAAGTTCATGTAGTTACTTTTACTACGCAATATCCCCATTTTCTTTTTCCGGGTAAAACCCAATTTTCCGAAGAAAAAGCTCCAACAAATATTAGCATTTCTAGAAAAATTAATTCCGTTTCTCCTTTAAACTGGTGGAAGGTAGGAAACTTCATCAAAAAACAACGTCCTGATTTATTGATTTTTAACTATTGGATGCCCTTTTTTGCTCCATGTTTTGGGATTATTGCACAACAAGTAAAGAAAAACCGGCACACCAAATGCTTTAGTTTGGCACACAATATTATACCACACGAGAAAAGATTTGGCGATCAAGTACTCACTAAATTTTTTATAACTAAAATGGATGGTTTTACTGTACTTTCTGAAAAGGTAAAATCGGATTTAAAAACTATTGCTCCAAACACTCCCGTGGAAGTTACCCCCCACCCTCTTTATGATAATTTCGGAGCAATTAAAAACACTTCTTTGGCAAAAAGGAGCTTAGGCTTGCAGGAAGACATTCACTATTTATTGTTTTTCGGATTAATCAGGAAATACAAAGGATTAGATACATTAATTACCGCATTTGCTCAACAGCAAATAGATAAATCTAAGATTCATTTATTAATAGCCGGAGAGTTTTACGATGACAAAAAGTTATATTTAGATTTGATAAAAAAATACAAATTAGACAATTTCATTCATATTGTAGATAAATTCGTTCCCGACAACGAGGTTGCTGATTATTTTTCTGCTGCCGATATGGTTGTACAACCTTATAAAACTGCCACACAAAGTGGAGTAACACAAATTGCATATCATTTTAATACTCCCATGTTGGTTACCGATGTTGGCGGATTAAAAGAAATGATACCGCATGAAAAAGTGGGTTATGTGGTAGCTCCCACGCCATTAGCTGTAGCCGAAGCTATTGCCGATTTTTACCGGAATAATAGAGCTGAAGGTTTCATTAATGGCATTATAGAGGAAAAACAAAAATATTCGTGGAAAAATATTTCTAATGCGTTTTTATCACTAGCTCAACAATAATTCTTTATTTTAAAATTCCAATTTTTGTTGAGCAGGAAGTAATGCAAATGATCTTCTATGGTAAGGTGTTATGCCATGTTTTTGGATAGCTTCTCGATGTTTTTTAGTAGGATAAGCCTTGTTTTTAGCCCAATCGTATTGTGGATACTCAACATGCATTTGCTGTAAACATTCATCTCTGTATGTTTTTGCCAAAATAGATGCTGCAGCAATGGATAAAAATTTAGCATCTCCTTTAATTATACAATGATGATTTATGTCTTGGTAAGGTGTAAACCTATTGCCATCAATTAATAATAACTCCGGACGAACTGAAAGTTTATCAACCGCTCGATGCATAGCAAGAAATGATGCTTTTAAAATATTAATCTTATCAATTTCTTGATTGGTAACCACCCCAACACCATAAGCAATAGCTTCTGCTTCAATTTCAAATCTTAATAAATTTCGTTTTTTCTCAGAAAGCTGCTTAGAATCGTTGAGTAATTTGTTCTTGTAACCTTTGGGCAAAATAACCGCTGCTGCATAAACAGGACCGGCTAAACAACCTCTTCCGGCCTCATCACAACCGGCTTCAATTAATTTTTGTTGGTAAGAAGAAGCCAGCAATGAAACTATTTTTTAATGGTTTGATGCGTTTTTTCCAATACTTTAAAAGCAGCTTCAGTGGTTGCTCCCTCGGCATAGGTACGTAAAACCGGCTCTGTTCCGGAAGCTCTAATCATCACCCATTCCTCATTATCAAAGAAATACTTAAACCCGTCCACTGTTTCTACTTTTCTTACCTCCAAATCGCCAAAAGCTTTGTATGCATCTTTTTCACAATTTGCTACAATACGCAATTTATCTTCCTCTTTTAAATGTAAATCAATGCGTTCAAATTTGAATGGACCAACAATTTTATAAACATCCTCTATTAGTTCCTCTAGCGTTTTTCCTGATTTTACCATATATTCCCATATTACCAGTCCCATCCATATTCCATCTCTTTCGGGTATATGGCCTTTGATGGCGATACCACCGGATTCTTCTCCTCCCAATAACACATCTTCTTCTAAGATTATTCCTGCAATGTGCTTAAAACCAATCTTTACCACTTCGTATTCCAACCCATAATGTTCGCACATTTTTTTAATTTTTGGGCTCAACGAAAAGGATATTACTACTTTACCGGTTTGTTTTTTTTCTTCTACTAAATACTTTAATAAAAGCAATACAATGTGGTGCGAATCTACAAATTCTCCTTTACTATTATACAAACCAATTCTATCGCCATCACCATCAGTAGCTAGTCCGCAATCTATTTCGCCATCAGACAAACGAATCATATCTGAAAACTCTTGTAGATTTCTATGTATAGGCTCCGGTGGTGTTCCATTGAATCCCGGATTGTGTTCACAGTGTAAAAAATCGATGTCAGGCATTAGTCTTCTCATCACGTCCTGAGCAGATCCATACATGGCATCAAAAGCAAATTTCATTTTAGAATTTCTAATAGCCTCCATGTCAAAATTGGCTTCCACGTGTTCTACATACATTGTTTCCAAATCAATGTAGGAAATCATACCATTATCGATGAAATTTTCTAAGCTTAAATCATCCACATTGATGGTGTTTTCATCGGGAATTAAATCTTCTACTTCTTGAATTTCTTTAGGTAAAAGCGGTCCACCAAAAGATCCTTTTAATTTAAACCCTGCATAAGATGGTGGATTATGAGAAGCCGTTAAAATAATTCCCAAAGATGTTTGCTGTTTGAAAGCTCCCAAACTTACCATTGGTGTACTAACCGGGCCTTTTGCCAAATAAACCTTAACCCCTTTACTGGCAAAAACCTTTGCTGCACTTTCCGCAAACAACTCCCCGGCAAATCGGCAATCGTGCCCTAAAACCACTGATGGTTGATCTGTTTTTTGTTGTAGCCAAGCAGTCGTTCCTAAAACTACTCTTAGTAAATTATCTACCGTATATTCTTTTGCAATGATGGCTCTCCATCCGTCTGTTCCAAACTTAATTTTATACATACTAATTAGTTTTTAATGGGTTTCAAAAATAGGGTTTATTCGTTTATTTTTAAAAGGAAATGTGTTACTTTTATAAAAAATTAAATTGCTGTAATTAAACCATTATTATTACTTATGAAAAATAATTTATTAGAAGCCGATTTTGCTACTTATTTTAAAAACTACATTGCTATGGTGGAAGAAGAGGAGGTATTAAAGGCATTAAAAAAATCTACCAAGCAATTTAAAAAATTGTTACAACAAATTAATGAGGAAAACGCTCATTACAGATACGCTGAAGGCAAATGGAGTATTAAAGAAATGATTTTACACATTATTGATACGGAAAGGATTTTTAATTACAGAGCTTTGTGCTTTGCAAGAAACGAGCAACAAGCTTTACCTGGTTTCAACCATGATGAATATGTGAAATATTCTAATGCTGATAATAGAACATTAAAAAGCTTAAGAAAAGAATTTTTTGCCGTAAGAAAAGCTACCTACTTGCTTTTTAAAAGTTTTGACGAAGCTATGTTACAAAAAGAAGGCGTTATGAATGGAAACAAACTCTCTGTGTTAGGTATAGGTTTTGTAATTGCCGGACATCAGCAACACCATATCAATGTGCTAAATGAAAAATATTTATGCCCTTAGAAAAAGAAAATTATAATTACCAAAAAATTGTAGCCATTGTAGGTGTACTGCTGTTTGCAATTAAACTTACAGCATGGTACATTACCAACTCAGTTGCTATATTAACTGATGCTTTAGAGGGAATTGTAAATGTGATTGCTGCATTTATAGGGCTTTACAGTTTATACCTTTCTGCTCAACCAAAAGACAAAAATCATCCTTACGGACATGGGAAAGCTGAATTTATTTCGGCAGGTGTAGAAGGGGTTTTAATTTCTTTTGCAGGTATATGGATTATTTTTGAAGCTATTCAACATTTAATTAGTCCGCACCAATTAAAACAACTCAATTTTGGGATGTATCTTGTCATCTTTGCAGGAATAATTAATTTTTTGCTGGGTTATTTTGCTGTACAAAAAGGGAAGAAAAATAACTCTATTGCTCTTATATCAAGTGGAAAACATTTAATATCTGACACTTTAACTACCTTAGGAGTAGTTATTGGATTAATTATCATTAACATCACCGGGATAGTTTGGCTTGACAGTGTGGTGGCAATAATTTTTGGAATCATCATCATTTTTACAGGAATAAAAATTTTACGTCAATCGTTAGCCGGAATTATGGATGAAGCCGATGTTCAATTATTGAAGGAAATGGTAAAAACGCTGCAAGAAAATCGTCAGCCCAATTGGATAGATTTTCACAACTTAAGAATTATAAAATTTGGCCCCCGCTTACACATTGATTGTCATATTACTGTTCCTTGGTATTTTAGTGTAAAAGAAGCTCATAACGAAATTGATAGAATTGAAAATCTTATCCAAGAAAAATTTGGCAACAACATAGAACTTTTTGTTCACTCCGATTATTGTAAACCTAAATCGTGTGAAATTTGCACAAAAATTGATTGTGATGTACGAGAAAAACCTTTTGTAAAGCAAGTTACTTGGAATTTAGAGAATGTGGCTTCTAATCACAAACACCAATTAAATAATTTACAATAGGATTTTTAAAATAAGAAAAATGCTATTTAATTCAAAAAGAATATTTTATACGACATTTTTATCTTTCAAACTAATTATATTTGCACCCCAAAATTTTTTACTATGAATAAATGGATTTTATTTCTTGTTATCAGCACCTTATCACTAGCCTTTATTTCTGATAAACCAGCTTACCAATTATTTAATGAAAAAGGTAAAAAAGTAAATTACAAAAAACTCCTTAAAGCTACAGAAGATGCTGACATCATTCTTTTTGGGGAATTGCACAACAACCCCATTAATCACTGGTTGCAATTAGAATTGACCAAAGATGTGCATCAACAAATTAATGAAGATTTGGTGCTAGGAGCAGAAATGTTTGAAGCTGATGACCAAATGATAATTAATGAATATTTATCCGGAAAATTTACCCAAAAGGAGTTTGAAAAAGAAGTAAAACTTTGGAACAATTATAAAACCGATTACGCTCCATTATTAGATTATGCTTTAAAATACCAATTGGGCTTTATCGCTACCAATATTCCAAGAAGATATGCCAACATGGTTTATAAAAATGGTTTTGGTGCATTAAATAGCTTAACTGACAACGGCAGGCAATTTATTGCTCCATTACCTATAAAATATGATGCAGCATTGCCCGGTTACAAAAAAATGATTGAAATGGCGGGAGGACACGGAGGCGAAAATTTACCCAAGGCTCAAGCTATAAAAGATGCTACTATGGCTCATTTTATTTTAAAAAATTGGAAAAAAGGACAAACATTTATTCATTATAATGGTACTTACCATTCCAATAATTTTGAGGGAATTAGTTGGTACCTCAATCAGGAGAAAGGTGGACTAAAAATTATTACCATTGCTGCCGTTGAACAAGATCAATTGGATTCATTAACAGAAGAAAATAAAGCTTTAGCAGACTTTATCATCTGTACGCCAACGACTATGACTAAAACATATTGATTCAAAAAGAGAAACAAAATTACAAGTCATAACATAACGTTGCTAAGACACAGATTATCACAAATAACACAAATTATTTAATTTCATCACAGAAAAAACAAACACAAAAAACATCAAAGATGTTTTTTAATTAGATTTGGAAAAGAGCGTTTTAATACTGCTCTCGTTCATTAGGGAAATCTAGTGATTTTACATCTTTAATGTACGCTTCCACCGAGCCTTTTATTTCTTCATAAAGATTATTATATCTTCTCAAGAATCTTGGACTAAACTCATGGGTTATCCCTAACATATCGTGCAATACTAATACTTGCCCATCCACTCCATTTCCTGCACCAATGCCAATAATAGGTATTTTTACTTCTTGTGCTACTTTTGCTGCCAAATCTGCCGGAACTTTCTCTAATACAATGGCAAAACAACCTGCTTCTTCCAACAATTTTGCATCTTCTATTAATTTATTAGCTTCCTCCTCTTCTTTGGCTCTTACTACATAAGTTCCAAATTTATAAATAGACTGGGGGGTTAATCCCAAATGTCCCATCACCGGAATACCTGCTGAAAGAATTCTGCTTATTGATTCTAAAATCTCACTTCCTCCCTCCATTTTAACAGCATGTGCCCCCGATTCTTTCATAATTCTGATAGCAGAAGACAACGCTTCTTTAGAATTTCCCTGATAAGAACCAAAAGGCATATCCACCACTACCAAAGCTCTTTTTACTGCTCTGATTACCGATGAAGCATGATAAATCATCTGATCCAATGTAATCGGTAACGTAGTTTCATGCCCTGCCATTACATTAGATGCCGAATCTCCAACTAAAATAACGTCAATTCCTGCTGTATCAATAATTTTTGCCAACGAAAAATCATACCCGGTAAGCATACTAATTTTTTCGTTATTGTGTTTCATTTCTTGCAACACATGAGTAGTAACTCTTTTCGCATCTGTTTTGTGTATAGACATTTTATAATGGATTATTTTTTTACAAACAACAAAGCTACAAATATTGTTTGTTTTAAATGAAAAATCCTACATTTGTTACCTCTTAATTTAATTATGTGTTTTATTTACTTGAAAAACATTAAAATGAACAATATCATCAAATACATCAGCTGTTTAAGTTTAGCTACTATTTTACTTGTATCATGCGAAACCAAAGTGGACTTAAATGCCGAATACAAAGACATTCCTGTAGTTTATGGTATTATTAACCCCAATGATACCACACATTATTTAAAAATCAATAAAGTTTTCTTACCGGAAGATGGAGTTTCGGCAGGTTCTTTAGCAGCAGATGCAAGCAATTTAAACTATCCCGCAGGTGATTTATCTGTTACTGTTCAAGCTATTAATCCATCCAACCAAAATGTGGTAGCAACCTACAATTTAACTAGAACTGAAAACGAAATTCCTAAAGATGAAGGTGTTTTTGACAATTCAGTAAATGTGCTTTATAAATTTACTGAAGCAGCTATTAACCGAAATTATTTATATACATTAAAGATTGTAAATAACAAACTTAATAAAGAAATTACTTCAGAAACGCTAATTGTTGGAA
>DATGOR010000257.1:0-3455 GCA_035305805.1 Vicingaceae bacterium
CTTGAACTTCAAACCTTTAACCAGTTATAGACTCCAATAAGTCAATTCTTTAATTTTTCCTCTGTAAATTCCTTTTAAATCAACTAAAACACCTTTGGAAGAAGATATGCTTTTGAAATAATTTTCGTCCAAGTTTTTATAATCTTCATGATTAACTGCTACTACAACAGCATCGTAATTTCCTGTTGGTTGTTCTATCAGTCCAAATCCGTATTCATGTTTTAAATCTTCTGAACTAGCGTAAGGATCTACCACTTCTACTTTTGCTCCAAAAGAAATGAACTCATTTACCACATCTGCCACTTTAGAGTTTCTGATATCGCTTACATCTTCTTTAAAAGTTGCTCCCATTACCAACACTTTTGATTCTACAATGTTTTTGCCTGATGCAATAATTTTTTTAACCGTTTGTTTGGCAACATAGCCTCCCATAGAGTCGTTTACAAATCTACCAGAGTTAATGATTTGAGCATGATACCCGAATTCTTTTGCTTTGTAAGTAAGGTAGTAAGGATCAACACCAATACAATGTCCGCCTACCAAACCGGGGAAGAATTTTAAGAAATTCCATTTAGTTCCTGCAGCTTCTAATACATCATAAGTATTAATGCCCATTTTATTGAAAATGATAGAAAGTTCATTTACCAACGCAATGTTTACATCACGTTGCGTGTTTTCAATAATTTTTGCAGCTTCAGCAACTTTGATGGATGCAGCTCTGTGAACTCCTGCTGTAACAACACTTTCGTAAACTTTAGCAATTTCTTCCAGCGATTCGGCACAACAACCGGAAACTACTTTAGTAACATTAGTTAAAGTATGTGTGGTATCTCCCGGATTAATTCTTTCAGGAGAATAGCCTACCATAAAATCATCTCTAAATTTTAACCCGGAAACTTCTTCTAACACAGGAATACAATCATCTTCAGTACATCCTGGATAAACAGTAGATTCATACACTACATAATCGCCTTTTTTCAACACTTGTCCTACTGTTTTAGATGCTCCAATAAGTGGAGATAAGTCTGGTAAGTTATGTTTGTCAATTGGAGTAGGAACAGCTACTACAAAAAAAGTAACATCTTTTAAATCATTTAAATCTGCTGTAAAATGAATATCACAACCTTCAAAAGCGGATGCTTCTAATTCTTCGCTCGGGTCAATGTTGTTACGCATCATATCCACTCTTTTTTGATTGATGTCAAAACCAACCACTTTCATTTTTCTAGCAAACTCAAGAGCTATAGGTAAGCCTACATAGCCCAATCCAATAACAGCTATTTTAGTTTCTTTGTTTATTAATTTACTGTAAATACTCATGTTTTGTGATTTAATGTTAAGCCCCTCCCAACCTCCCCAAAGGGGAGGAGTTTCCAACGCAAAGAGCCATTGTTAAATATTAATTATTTTTTTGTAAAATTACAATATTATACTTCCAATTCTAATTTTTTGTAAACTTACATATTAGATGTTCAACTTCAAACTTCAGACCTTCAACCTTCAATTTTTAATTATATTATTTTAAAACTGAACTATCTCTAAGTTCATAAATTCTTTCAATAATTTCTACCACTTTCAATCCTTCCAAGGCATTGGTAGTAGCAGTAGTTCTTCCTCTAAGTGTGTCCACTACGTTTTCAATTACATAATGATGATTAGCAGCAGATCCTTTGTAAGGGCCGTAATCGTTTGGAGGATTAGCAGCAGGTAATTCAGGCATTTCATAGCCGTCAATGTTGCAAACTTCCACCTCATTCATGTATTGTCCACCAATTTTTACACTGCCTTTTTCTCCAATAATGGTAATACTACTTTCTAAGTTTTGCGTAGCAACAGCAGTTGAATAGTTTAAAGAGCCCATTCCACCTTCAATAAAATCAAAACTTACAAAACCTGAATCTTCAAAGTCGGTAGAGTTTTGGTGTGTAAAATCTTTAAACTTTCCTTGAATATTGGTAATATCACCAAATAGCCAATACATAATGTCTATAAAGTGAGAAAATTGTGTAAACAAAGTTCCTCCATCTAAATCTTGTGTTCCTTTCCAACCACCTTTTTTGTAGTAGCGTTCATCTCTATTCCAGTAACAGTTTAACTGAACCATAAATATTTTTCCTAATACTTTTTTTTCCACCAAGTCTTTTATCCAAACAGAAGGAGGGGAGTAGCGGTTTTGCATTACAGCAAATACATGTTTGTGGTTTCTAAGTGCTTTATAAATTACTTTTTCGCATTTTGCTTTTGATAAGCCAATAGGTTTTTCCACCACTACATGTAGGTTGTAATCTAATGCTAATGAAGCTTGATCGGAGTGTAAACCATTTGGTGTACAAATATTTACCACATCTACTTCAATACCTGATTTTAAAAAATCTTCTAATGAATTGAAAAAAGGCACGTCATATTTTTCAATCCCTAAGTTTTCTTTCGGAGCGGCATCACAAAGTGCTACTAATTCAGCTTCAGAGTTGCCAATTATCATTTCTGCATGTCGCTTACCAATATGTCCGCAACCTACAACAGCAAATTTTATTTTTTTATTCTCAGTCATCTTATTGTATTTTTATCACCTGATTGTTTTCCAATTTATATTTTTCATTACTTTCTGGACAAGTAGCTAAACCATTTTCATCAAAACTTAGTCTATGTCCGTATTCGCTAACCCAACCTAATTGTTTTGCTGGATTTCCCACCCACAACGAGTAAGCAGGAATATTTTTAGTAACAACTGCTCCAGCACCAATAAAGGCATACGCACCAATATCATGTCCGCAAACTATGGTAGCATTAGCACCAATAGAAGCTCCTTTGCCCACGTGTGTTTTTAAATAGTCATTTCTTCTGTTTACAGCACTTCTAGGGTTAATTACATTGGTAAAAACCATTGAAGGTCCTAAAAAAACATCATCATCGCAAGTAACGCCTGTATAGATAGACACATTGTTTTGTACCTTAACATTTGAACCTAAAACTACTTCTGGAGATATGACCACATTCTGACCAATGTTACATCGCTCTCCAATTATACAATTAGGCATGATATGAGAAAAGTGCCATATTTTGGTGTCTTTACCAATTTTACAGCCTTCATCAATAACAGCAGTTTCATGGGAGAAAAAGTGTTGAGGTTTGAGGTTTGAGGTTTGAAGTTTCATGTTTGAAGTTTGAGGTTTGAGGTTTGAGGTTTGAAGTTTGAGGTTTGAAGTTTGAGGTTTGAAGTTATAGGGGTATTAATCTAAAGTATTGTAGTTTTCTGTTGGTTCGTTAAATTTATTTCCTTTATATTCAGTATTTTTTAGATATTTCATAAAAGGGCTAATTTTTTTACTAATTAATTTAGTTTTAGATTTTAGTTCTTCAAATTTTTTATCGTCAATATATTTTCTATAAGAGACTTTATATAATTGAGAACGTGTTTCACCGCAAGAACCTTTAGCGATACTTAAAAAATGAAT
>DATGOR010000258.1:0-7950 GCA_035305805.1 Vicingaceae bacterium
ACCATTAACGATTAACAAAAGTGGGCTTTTAAAGATAAAATTTAATAAATCGTTATTATTTTGATTAAAAAAACTATTTTTGCAACCCTATAAAAATTTGAATTAAAATGGCAAAAAAGAAAGACGAAAACTCGGAAGTAATTGTTGATGTTCAAGAAGTTTACAGCAAGTCCGAAAAATTTATAGAAACTAACAAAATGCCTATCACCATTGGTTTAGGTGTGATTGTTTTAATTATTGCAGCCTTTGCTTTTTATTACAAAATTTACCTGCCACCAATAGAATCTGAAGCTCAAGAAAACATGTTTTGGGCCGAACAACAGTTTGAAAAAGATTCGTTGAACCTAGCTATTAATGGCGATGGTGGTGTAAACATGGGATTTATCGACATAGTAGAAACTTACAGTGGCACAAAGTCTGCCAATTTAGCTCATTATTACTTAGGCATTGCTTACAGAAATACCGGTAAATTTGAAGATGCTATTTACGAACTAAAAGAATTTAGCTCTGATGATGTTATTCTTAGTGCTATTGCTTTGGGTGCTATTGGAGATTCTTATATGGAATTAAATGATATTGAAACTGCTGTTGGTTATTACGACAAAGCAGCAGCCAAAAACAGCAACCAACTTACTTCTCCCATCTATTTATTTAAAGCCGGATTAGCTTACGAAGCATTAGGTGATTACGCAACTGCTCTTAAAAAATATGAGCTTATCAAACGTGAGTATGCCGAATCTACAGAAGGCAGAAACATTGAAAAATACATTGCCAGAGCAGAAACTATGGCCGCTAAGTAATTTTTATGGCTACCGTAAATAAAAACCTTTCTGATTACGATGTTACTACTGTTCCAAATGGTGCAGCCATGCACATTGGAATTGTCGTTGCCGAATGGAACGAAAAAATCACCAAAGGCCTTTTGACCGGTGCCTACCAAACGTTAATCAAACACCAAGTAAAGGAAGAAAATATACTAATAAATTATGTTCCGGGTAGTTTTGAGCTGCCACTTGCCGCTCAAAGCATGTTGGAAGCAAAAAATTTAGATGCCGTAATTTGTTTAGGAAGTGTTATTCAGGGCGAAACCAAGCACTTCGATTTTGTTTGCGAAGCCACTGCATTAGGCATTAAAGATGTCGCTCTAAAATACAACAAACCGGTTATTTTTGGTGTACTTACAGACAATACGATGCAGCAAGCCATAGACCGTTCGGGAGGGAAACACGGAAACAAAGGCGATGAAGCCGCTATTACTGCTATTAAAATGGTGGCTTTTCAAAAAGCATTACTTTCATGAGCTATCCCTCTGTTGTTCTAAAAAAAGATAAAGCTAAGTCGTTAGAAAGACGACATCCTTGGATTTTTTCGGGAGCCATCCAAAAAATAATAGTTGACACCTCCCCTCCTAGTCCATTGGAAGACGGAGATTTGGTTCATGTGTTAGATGAAAACGAAAACTTTTTAGCTTCAGGACACTTTCAAGATGGTACCATCGCTGTTAGGGTTTTAAGTTTTTCAGTAAAAAACATTGATGATCAATTTTGGTTAAATGCCATTAACAAAGCCTACCAACACAGAGCTGCCATACATCTTACTGAAAATAATGCTACTAATATTTACCGATTAGTACACGGAGAAGGTGACGGTTTACCCGGATTAATTATTGATTTTTATAACGGAACGGCTGTGATTCAGTGCCACTCGGTGGGTATGTATCGCTCAGTAAATGCTATTTCAAAAGCATTACAAATGGTTTACGGAAATAAATTATTGGCTATTTACAATAAAAGTGCTGAAACATTAGAGAAACAAGCCAACCTATCTGTTGAAAACGAATATATTTTTCAACAAAAAACTCCTGAATTTATTGGCATAGAAAACAATTGCAGCTACCACTTGGATTGGATAAACGGGCAAAAAACAGGTTTTTTTATCGACCAACGGGAAAATAGAAAGTTACTAGGTGAATTAGCCCATAATAAAACCGTATTGAATACTTTTTGCTATTCAGGAGGCTTTTCTGTAGCTGCATTAAAAAATGGTGCAAAAACGGTTCATTCGGTAGATAGCTCGAAAAAAGCTATTGAACTTACCGACAAAAATATTAAGCTTAATAATCTTACTAACCACCAATCTTTTGTATCAGATACCCTGAAATATTTAAAAGAAACCACACATCAATACGATATTATTGTGTTAGATCCTCCTGCTTATGCCAAGCACAAAAAATCGATGCATAAAGCAGTACAAGGATACAAACGGCTCAATGAAACAGCTTTAAAAAACATCAAACCGGGCGGAATTTTATTTACCTTTTCTTGTTCTCAGGTGATACATCGAAAATTATTTTACGACACCATAATGGCTGCGGCTATTAGTGTTCAAAGAGAAGTGAAGGTGCTTTATCATCTTTCGCAACCGGCAGACCATCCTGTAAATATTTTTCACCCTGAAGGTGAATATTTGAAAGGATTGGTATTATTAGTAGAATAAGTGAACTTTTCACCTATAAGAAACTGATAAAATTCAGTTTTTGATTAGAAAAAAGCATTGAACTTTGCAGTATGTCTAACCAACAAAAAACTACTTGTTACCATTGCGGTGAAGATTGCTTGGAAGAAGCCATTGCCTTCGACCAAAAGCAGTTTTGCTGTGCAGGATGTCGATCAGTTTATGAAATTCTGAGTAGCAACGATTTATGTAACTATTACGATTTAGAAGCTACCCCCGGAATTACACCTCCAAAAACAGCCCTAAAAAAGTTTGCTTATCTTGAAAACGAAGAAATAATTGAAAAACTGATAGATTTTAAAGACCATCAACGGATGTTGATTACCTTTTATTTACCTCAAATCCATTGTAGTTCTTGTGTTTGGTTGTTAGAAAATTTGTACCGATTAAATTCAGATGTTTATTCATCGCGAATTAATTTTCTAAAAAAAGAACTGAAAATTGCATTTAATTACCACCAACTTTCATTGAGGAAGTTAGTAGAATTACTAACCTCTTTAGGATACGAACCGTCCATCAATTTTTCTGACACGGCAAAAGACAAAAAGTATAAAATTGACAGAAGTTTAATCTACAAATTTGGTGTGGCAGGCTTTGCTTTTGGCAACATTATGATGTTGAGTTTGCCCGAATATTTTGGGTTAGACGGCATAAAAGAATTGTCATTTGCACAATTTTTTGGTTACATCAACATCATTTTATCATTGCCTGTATTACTATACAGTGCTTCTGATTATTTAAAATCTGCTTGGATAGCTGTCAAGCATAAAACCATCAATATTGATATCCCTATCACGTTGGGAATTATTGCACTTTTTGTGCAAAGTGTTTATGAAATCATGAGTAAAACAGGAGCCGGTTACTTAGATTCTTTGGCAGGGTTGCTTTTTTTCATGTTATTGGGTAAAATTTTCCAACAAAAAACTTATTCTATCTTATCTTTTGAGCGAGATTACAAGTCATATTTCCCCATTTCTACTATACGTATTGAACCTGATGGAGAGGAAAATTCGGTAGCTGTTTCTGATTTAAAAGTAGGCGATGTTATTTTAGTAAGAAACAATGAAATTATTCCCGTGGATGCTGAATTATTAGATGGAGATGCAAAAATTGACAATAGTTTTGTTACCGGTGAGTCGCTGCCCGTTGAAATGCAAATGGGCGATAAAATTTATGCCGGAGGCAAACAAAAAGGTGCAGCCATTCAATTGCGTGTTCTAAAAGAAATCTCTAACTCTTACCTCACTCAACTGTGGAATGACGAAGCTTTTTCTAAACAACAAGAAGAACGATTTACGGGCATCACGAATACCATTAGCAAATATTTTACTTTGATAATTATTGCCATTGCGTTAGGTAGTTTATTTTATTGGTGGAACATGGACAAAAAAATTGCTATTCACGCATTTACTTCAGTTTTAATAATTGCTTGTCCTTGTGCATTGGCTCTTTCTGCTCCTTTTACCTTTGGGAATGTGTTACGAATTTTAGGAAAAAGTAAATTTTATCTTAAAAATGCCTCTATAATTGAACAATTGGCAAAAATAACGACCATTGTTTTCGATAAAACAGGCACACTTACTCAAAGCAACAACTCTGTAGTAAATTACAAAGGAAATACACTTACTGAGGATGAAAAAAACCTGATAGCTTCTGTATTAAGACAATCTTCACACCCCTTGAGTAAAATTATTTATGCTACTTTAGATAGGTATAAAAAAATACCTCTTACCCACTTTGAAGAAATTGCCGGAAAAGGTTTAAAGGCATCAGCAGGTAATCAGCAAGTAATAATTGGCTCAGCAAAACTAGTTGGTGCAAACGGGTCTCATCAACAAAATACAGTAGTGTATGTACAAATAAATCACGAAATAAAAGGAAAATTTGAGTTGACTCCTACTTACCGTAAAAACTTGGCGGGAGTAATTCAACAATTGGCAAAACAACACCAACTACATTTAATTTCAGGAGATAATAATAGTGAACAAATGCAGCTTGCTGCTTTTTTCCCTAAAAATAGTCCCTTTTTGTTTAGCCAAACTCCCGAACAAAAACTTCACTACATTAAAAAACTCCAACAGAACAATGAAAAAGTAGCCATGATTGGAGACGGACTTAATGATGCCGGTGCTTTAAAGCAAAGTGATGTTGGTATTAGTATTTCTGAGGATGTGAATACTTTTTCTCCTGCTTGCGATGCGATTTTAGAAGCAGAAAAATTTCATCAACTACCTATTTTTATTGATTACATCAAAACAAGTATTCGAATTGTAACTATAAGTTTTATTATTTCCTTTTTATACAACATTATAGGGTTAAGTTTTGCTGTTCAAGGGTTAATGTCGCCTGTATTGGCAGCTATTTTAATGCCTTTGAGTTCTATTACAGTGGTAACATTTGTAACCCTGGCAACAAATATTTCAGCCAAGTTGATGAATATCTATAAGTAACATGTTTAAAAACCTTTGAATATTTGACAAAAGTCATGTTTTTTAATAAACATAGCTCCTACTTTTACCACGAATTATGAGCGTACTATTTATATTAATCATCATTAGCTTAACTGTAGCTGCAGGTTTCCTGATAGCTTTTATTTGGTCGGTAAAAAATGGCCAATACGAGGATGAGTTTACTCCATCTATTCGTATGCTATTCGATGATAAAAAACAAGAAAAAAAACATCCATCAAAATAAAAATTAAAATTATGACACAACAGACAGAGCGTTTTTATTACGACAACAAAATCGTTAAACTTTTTGCTTATGCCACCATTTTTTGGGGAGTGGTAGGTATGTTAGTAGGATTGCTGGTAGCACTTCAAATGTACCTTCCTGCATTGAATTTTAATTACGAGTTTACCACTTTTGGTAGAACACGACCATTGCACACCAATGCAGTAATATTTGCGTTTGTGGGGAATGGAATTTTTACCGGAGTTTATTATTCCTTGCAACGATTGCTCAAAACACGAATGTGGAGCGATAAGCTTAGTTTAATCAACTTTTGGGGATGGCAATTAATCATCGTTTCTGCAGCAATTACCTTATTAGCCGGGTTTACCACAGGTAAGGAATACGCTGAGTTAGAATGGCCTATAGACATTGCTATTACTTTAATATGGGTAGTTTTCGGGTGGAATATGTTTGCCACAATATTAAACAGAAGAGAAAGACACCTATATGTAGCCATTTGGTTTTATATCGGAACATTTGTAACAGTAGCGGTATTGCACGTTGTTAACTCTTTTGAGCTTCCTGTAAGCTTTATGAAAAGTTACTCTTGGTATGCAGGAGTTCAAGATGCACTAGTACAATGGTGGTACGGACACAATGCTGTTGCTTTCTTTTTAACTACTCCTTACTTGGGGTTAATGTATTACTTTTTACCTAAAGCAGCTCAACGCCCGGTTTATTCCTATAAATTATCAATCATTCATTTTTGGGCATTAATTTTC
The DNA here is from genome assembly GCA_035305805.1 of Vicingaceae bacterium. Lineage (GTDB taxonomy): Bacteria > Bacteroidota > Bacteroidia > Flavobacteriales_E > Vicingaceae > BRH-c54. Next base: position 5,970 of record DATGOR010000258.1, read on the forward strand.
TTATACATTTGGGCTGGACCACACCACTTATTATATACTTCATTACCTGAATGGGCTCAAACACTTGGGGTAGTTTTTTCTGTGATGTTAATTGCTCCTTCTTGGGGAGGTATGATAAACGGATTATTAACACTTAGAGGTGCTTGGGACAAAGTTAGAGATAGTGCCGTGTTGAAATTCTTTGTGGTAGCTGTTACTGCTTATGGTATGGCAACTTTTGAAGGCCCTACCCTATCTTTAAAATCAGTTAATGCTATTAGTCACTATACTGATTGGACTGTTGGACACGTACATATAGGAGCATTAGGTTGGAATGGATTTTTAACTTTTGGGATGCTGTATTGGTTGATTCCTAAAATTTTTAATACCAAATTATACTCCGAAAAATTGGCAGGCGTCCATTTTTGGATTGGTACATTAGGTATTTTAATCTATGCTGTACCACTTTATTTTGCAGGATTTACGCAATATTTAATGTGGCAAGAATTTACTCCGGACGGATATTTAAAATACCCTAACTTCTTAGAAACAGTTATTGAAATTGTTCCAATGTATGTAACCAGAAGTATTGGTGGAACGCTTTATTTAGTAGGTGCTTTAATGATGGTTTACAACATTATTAAAACTGTTAAAACCGGACAATTAGTTGAAAATGAAGCAGCAGAAGCTCCGGCATTAGCAACAGAATACGCTCCTCACAAAGGAGAACACTGGCACAGAGTAATTGAAAGAAGACCTGTAAAATTATTGGTGTTTTCTTTAATTGTCATCCTAATTGGTGGAGCGGTAGAAATGGTACCTACCTTCTTGGTAAAATCTAATGTACCAACCATAGAGGCAGTAAAACCTTACACTCCACTTGAATTACAAGGTAGAGACATCTATATAAAAGAAGGTTGTTACAATTGTCATTCTCAAATGATTCGTCCATTCCGACACGAAGTAGAACGCTATGGAGATTATTCTAAATCCGGAGAATTTGTTTATGACCATCCATTCCAATGGGGTTCTAAAAGAACAGGGCCTGATTTAGCAAGAGAAGGCTCTAAAAAACTAAGAAAATCTCACTCTTGGCATTACAACCACATGGAAGACCCAACCAGTATGTCTCCGGGTTCTATTATGCCTGCTTACCCTTGGTTGCTAGAAAAAGATTTGGATATAGAAAGTACACCGGCTAAAATTAGAGCCATGCAAACTTTAGGAGTTCCTTATGCCGATGGTTACGACCAGCAAGCAGTTGACGACCTTAGAAAACAAGCTCAAGAAATAGCCGACCAACTTAAAACAGAAGGCATTGAACAAGCTGATCCTAACAAAGAAATAATTGCATTGATTGCTTATTTACAAAGATTAGGAACTGACGTAGAAAAAAACTAAACATTTAAATTATGCTAAAGTTCATTAAACAAAATATGGAGACAATAATGGGAATAGAAATATTTCCCATTATTTCTCTTGCTATTTTTTTCCTGTTTTTTACCGGATTATTGATTTGGGTTTTTACCACCAAAAAACAATATGTAGATTATATGGAAAAGTTACCGCTAGAAGATGATAATGAAATGACTATGAGTAAAAGTTTCTCACACAAGAGTATGATTAATTAACTCACCCCCTTGCCCCCTCTCTTTAAAGAGAGGGGGAGAAGTTATCGTAAGATAACTTGGGGGAGAGTCAGAAAAACAGAATAAGCAATAATAAAAGCTCCGAAGGAGCGAAGTTTAAAAGAATTGAGTGTAAGCTCAACGAATAAATAAAAATGAATCTTAAAACTTATAACTAAGGAATCATGGAAAATAAAGTAGAAAAATCGCAATTAATAGAAGGTATTGATACTAACCCAACTGATCATGAATACGATGGTATCATTGAGCTAGATAATTCTCTACCGCCATGGTGGTTGTACATGTTTTATGGCACCATTGTTTTCTCCATCATCTATGTCATTATGTTCTTTTTTATGGGGAAATTTAACCAA